>JAMLIA010000077.1 GCA_023954495.1 Thermomicrobiales bacterium
GGGTGAGGACGCGGCGGATCGGCCATTCGCCTTCGGGGGCTGCGTCGAGGACGCTGCCGGGAGCGCCGACAAGGTGGCCTTCCAACATGCCCCGGGCGCGCCAGGCGAGGGCGAGCAAACGCTGCGCTTCGGTCGGCGGTCGGCCCACCTGCTCGCGCCACTTGAGGATGTGCGCGGTGTGCTCGCGCTCGTGATGGGCGAAGCGCATCAGGCGCATGCGCACATCGGTCGGGCGCTGGAACCAGATCGTCGGCACTGACAACAGGTCGTCGGGGATGTCGGAGAGCGCGGCGAGCGCTTCATCGCGTGCAACGTCGAGCCGCGCGATGAAGTCGGACAGGGTGCCGTCGAGTTGCGTTTCCATCGACGGCGGCCGCATCTCTTCCGGCGGGAAGTCAAACTCCCGCCCGGCGTTGAAGCATTCAATCGAATAGAGGGTCTGGACGCGATACGAACGCTCGACGGTGAGGACGTGGGCGAGCGTCCGGCGCAATGGCCATTCGCCCGGCGGCGTCAGATCGAGGTCGGCGTCGGTCAGGCCAACTAGTGCGCCGAGCAGATCGCCGCGCGTTATCTCGGCACGGGCGAGGATGCGCTGGGCAGTGGTCTGCTGGAAGCCCGCTTCGATCAGCCGCGTCTGAACCGAGAGTTCATGTTCTTCTTCATGGTCGGCGAAGCGCAGGAACATGAAGCGCACATCGACCGGGCCACCGCCCCAGGTCGTCTCGGCGCTCATGCGTTCGGCGGGGACATCCTGCAACGTGGCGTACACCTCTCGGCGGTGATTGCGATGCTGGGCGAGGAGTTCGCGGAGTTCGGACATGTGCCCTCCGTTGGTGATGAAGCAGCCCCTCATTGCTGAGGGGCTGCGGGGTGCGTTGCACTCTGCGGGCTGAGCGCTCAGTCCTTTCGATGCTTCTTCGGCGGCGCGCCCCAACCGGTGAGGCGACCCGGGTTCGGCATCGGGCCGACCGGCACTTCGATCAGCGCCGGGCCGTCGTGCTTGAACGCTTCCTTGATCGCGTCCTGCAGACCCGCCGGCGTCTCGGTGCGCAGACCGAGCATGCCGAAGGACTCGGCTAGCTTGACGAAGTCCGGGTTCAGCAGGTCGCTAGCGATCGTGCGACCGCGATAGTTCTCCTGCTGGATGCGCTTGACGTTGCCGAAGGCGTTGTCATTGAAGACGATCGTCGTCAGCGGGATCTTGTGCAGCACGGCGGTCGAGAGCTCCTGGACGTTGTACATGAAGCCACCGTCGCCGTTGATCGAGATGACGCGCTTGTTCGGGTTGCCAACCTGCGCACCGAGCGCCGTGGCAAAGCCGTAGCCGAGCGTGCCCTGATAGCCTGAGGTGAGGTATGAACGCGGCTCGTAAACCGGGAAGCCGTTGCTCGACCAGTAGCCAACCTGCGTGCTCTCGGCGACGAGGATGCCGTCGTCCGGCAGCTCGGCGCGGACAGCGTCGGCGAAGGCGGCCTGCGGCTGGATCTCGTGCAGCAGGTCGTCGACGCGACCAGCCAGCGCGGTCAGCTCTTCCTCGCGAGACTCGCGCTTGCTGTTGTACTTGCCGGTGCGCTCGACCAGCTCGGCGAGGCCCGCCTTGGCGTTGGCGAGGATGCCGATCGTCGGCTCGTGGTTGCGGCCGATCTCCTCCTGGTCCGCGTCCATCTGGATCAGCGTCCAGTCCGGATCGGTGCCCCATTGCGCCAGCGGCTGCGACAGGCGCGTGCCGACAGCGAAGATGACGTCGGCGTCCTTCCACAGCTCACGACCAACGAGCGAGTTCTGGCCCAGATAGTGGCGCGAGGACACAGCACCACGGCCATTCGAGGACATAACGACTGGTGCCTGGATCATCTCAGCCAGCGCCAGCAGCTCCTCGGTGGCGTCCATGACACCGCCGCCGACGAAGATGACCGGCTTCTTGGACTCACCGAGCGCCTTGGCGGCGGCTTCGAGTTTGTCCGGATCGCCGCTCTCGACCGGCACATCGGCCGGATCGAGCAGGCTCACCTCAGCCAGCTTGCCCATGATGTCCGGGGCCATCTCCAGATGGACCGGGCGCGGGCGGCCGGAGAGCATGCGCTGGAACGCCTCGCGGACAAGCGCCGGGGCGTCTTCCGGATTGTTGGCGCGCGCGGCCCACTTGGTGACCGACGCCATCATCTCCAGCTGGTTCGGGATCTCGTGCAGCACGCCGCGGCCAAATCCGATCAGGTCGGACTGAATCTGGCCGGAAATGCTGAGGACGGGCGAGTTCGTCGCATACGCGGTCGAGAGGCCGGCGGTCGCATTCAGCAGACCCGGGCCCGGAACGACCAGGCAGACACCCGGCTTGCCGGTCGTCCGCGCGTAGCCATCAGCCATGTACGACGTCGCCTGCTCGTGGCGCGTGTGGTACAGCGCGATGCTGTCCTGCTCGTCGTACAGCGCGTCGAAGATGTTGTCGAGCTGGACACCCGGCAGGACGAACATCGTATCGACGCCATGTTTCTTCAGGGACTGGACCATCGCCTGTCCCCCGGTCAGTTGTGCCACCCTGGCTCCTTCTCTACCTCCGGACGCGGCACGCGCGATCCGTACCCTGCCGGTTCGATGTGTTTTGAAACGGCCATCGCGTATTGTATGTCATTTCACGCATTGCGGATATCCGACAAACTGCGCAACTCACCTATTTTTGAGCGGGATTGTCAGAAATTCTGCTGGGCGGACCGGTCCGTCAGCCGAGGTTGAGCCAGGTGCCGATGAAGTAGCAGACGACAGTGATGCCGAGCATGACCAGCATCAGCAGGATCGAGAACACCAGCCAGGTGATGCCCCACCGTGCCAGACCAGCGTTGGACTCAGCCGTAGGACCCGGAACGAGGTAGTCGTCACTCTCCATGGGGTGCTGCTCGTCGGGCTGCTCGGCCCCATCCTGAGGTGCGTCGGTTGGCTGCTCGTCCGGTGCGCTCGTGCTCATGCCCTCCCCAACTCCGCTGACCGCTGCGTCAGTGCGTGGGTAATCTTGCCATGTGGGAGGCGTGGCGGCCCTCACCCCCGGCCGCTGCTACGCCAGCCACTCAGACAGGGAGCCGGTGATGGCGACGACGCGGGTGCCGGGGGTGCGGGTGGCGACGCCAGCATCGACAAGGGCGCTGAGGACGGCTGCGCCGAGTGCGCCGCCGAGGTGATGGCGGCGTTCTGTCCAGTCGGTGCAGCCGAAGGCGTGCAGGCGACGAGATGCTTCGGCACCGACGACATCGACGCCGCGGGCGATAAGCGCATGGCGTCCGGAATCAGTGAGGCGATAGTGCAGGCGCTTGCCGTCGTCGCTGTCAGCGACGAGCCAGTCGCGGGCGAGCATGCCGTCCATGAGCTGAACGCCGACGACGCCGGCCAGATGGTCGTAGCAGGTGCGCGCCTGGCGGATCGGCACGTCGTTGCGGACGAGCCGTTCGGCCTGGGCGCTGCGCGGTGGTGTCGCGCGCTCTGCTTGCTGGGCGCTCTGCAGTGCGTCAACGACCGGGCGGATGCGCTCGGCATCGACGCGGTAGGTGCGTTGGCGGCCGACTTGTTCGATGGTCACGATGCCCTCCTCGCGCAGGATAGTCAGATGCGTTGACACGCGCGGCTGCGGCAGATTCAGCCGCGCCGACAGCTCGCTGACGGTCGCGTCGCCATCCAGCAGCAGGTCGAGAATGCGCAGACGACTCTCGTCGGCGAGGCTGCGGATGAGCGGCAGGAGCTGTTCCATTGTGATCTGCTGACTTCCTGCAACAACATATCTCTCAATACGGATATGTTAGCGCAATCGCTGACGCTGTCAAGCTGAATGAGCTGTCAACGCCAAGGTGGCACATACGTAGGCGGGGCAGCCACGCCCGCAATCTGTCATTTCGAGGCCTCAGCGAGAGATCTCCCACCCGTTCGCAATCCATCTGCGCGGGGGAGATCTTTCGGTTGCGACCTCAAGATGACAGGACAAGGTGGTGGCTGTCGCCTTGAAAGATCAGACAAAATGGCGTTGACAGCTCACTCAATGGGTTGTCAACGCCATATTGTCTGATTAGCAGCCGACCCCTTCCTCTGTCATCCTGAGCCGCAGCGAAGGATCTCCCACCCGTTCGATGCAGTCCGACGCAGGAGAGATTTCTCGCTGCGGCCTCGAAATGAAAGAGAACATGGGGCGCTGTCGCGCCTGACGATTCGACACTTTGGCGCTGACAGACCACTGAATGCGGATCGTGAATGCAGGTCGGGTACAATCGCGCAGGTGGTGGGGTCCACCGGAGCGCCCTCCGTCGCTCGAACCGCAGTAGTGCCGATGACTCCTGTCCGATGTAGCCCACCGCGTCGCCCAGCGTGGCACGACGGCGCGCTGCTGAGCGATGGAGTTGAGCTGACGAATGGGAATCATCCTTGTTGGCGTTGGTGGCGGCGCAGGTGCGATCAGCCGCTATCTGCTCTCCGGCTGGATCAACACCGTGGCGGGGCCGGGTCCGTTCGCAATCTTTGTCGTCAACATTACTGGCGCGTTTCTCCTGGGCCTCTTTCTGACATTGACGCAGGATCGGTTCATCGTCTCACCAGATATGCGCCGACTGGTCGCGACCGGCTATTTCGGTGGCTACACAACGTTCTCGACCTGGACCTGGGAGACGATGCAGCTGGTTCAGACCGGTGAATACGCACGCGCATTCCTGAACGGCGCCGGTTCACTCGTCGTCGGGCTGGTCGCCGTCTATCTCGGCATTGTCGTTGGACGGTTGATCTGATGGCCGCGGACGTGAAGGCGGTGATGAGCGCGATGCAGGAAGCTGGCAAGCGTCTACGCATCTACATTGGTGAATCGGACACCTGGCACGGTCGGCCCCTCTTTCAGGAAATCGTCGAGATGGCCCATCGGGAGGGACTGGCCGGGGCGACGGTCGTGCGGGGGATTGAGGGATTCGGCGCGCACTCCCGCATCCACACGGCGCGGGTGCTGCGGCTCTCGGAGGATCTGCCGGTCGTCGTTGATATCGTTGACAGCGCCGAGCGCATCGAGCGGATCCTGCCGATCCTGGACGAGATGGTGTCCGAAGGACTGGTGACGATCAGCGATGTCACGGTCGTGATGTATCGACATCGCGATGGGGACAAGCCACGAAGTGATTGAGGGACAGATGGGAACCGACGCGCGCGTCGTTGACGCCTTCATTGAAATCCCGAAGGGGAGCCGGAACAAGTACGAGTTCGATGAGTCCGTCGGTCGCTTCCGGCTCGATCGCGTGCTGTATTCATCTGTCCATTACCCGACCGACTACGGCTACATCGAGCACACGCTGGCTCCGGATGGCGACCACCTCGACATTCTGGTCGTCGTCCACGAGCCGACGTTCCCCGGCTGTCTGGTCGAGTCGAGGCCGGTTGGCGGGCTGGACATGGCGGACGAGAAGGGCAGCGACTTCAAGGTGCTGGCCGTACCGACCGGTGACCCACGCTTCGACCACGTCCACACCCTGCGCGATCTCGCCCCGCACACGCTTCTTGAGATCGAGGCGTTCTTCGCGACCTACAAGCTGCTGGAGCCGAAGGACACCGAGGTGTTGGGCTGGCACGAGGTCGATGAGGCGTGGGAGATGATCGAGCGCTCTCGCGCAGCCTGGACGGCGCAGCAGGGATGAGCGCGCGGCGCGGCGAAGCGGTCGGCGACCTCGCTGAGGCGCGCTTCAAGGCGGCGGCCGGGGCGGTATTCCGTCAGTTGCGCAGCGACCATGGCTGGTCGCTGCGCGAGTTTGCCGAGCGCGTCGGTATCGCACACACGTCGCTCTATGCGGTCGAGCGCAATGAGACGGTCCCCAGCATCGGCACGCTGGCATCGGTCGCGGCAGCCTGCGACCTGACCCTGCCGGCCATGCTGTCGCTCATCATCGACGCGCTGCTCCGCGACCACCCGACCTCGATGCGCGACGCTTCGCTCGCCGCGCTGATGGAGAACGCCGCCGACCTGACTGATGCGCAGCGCCGCGAGTTGGCCGGTTTTGCCGACTTCCTGCGTTACCGCGACAGGCCGCCGGACGGCGACGCCTGAGCGGCCAGGATCTCGGCGCGCAACGCTCGCCGGTCGGCGACAATGGCTCGCGCCTGCGGCACGACTTCGGTGGCATATAGCTCGATCGTCTGCGCATCATCGGCGGCGACGATGAATGTGCTGATGCCGTAGTCGATGGCCGTGTCGGCGATCTGCTCGGCCCATTCGCTGGGCGGCCCGTTCAGGAAGCCACGACTGGTTGACGAGAACTGCCCGTTGATGTTCAGCATGCGACGAACGGAGCGTGGATCGCGACCTGCCGCCTCGGCTGCCTTGTCGATGCGTGCGTTCATCTGCGCTAGGTCGCGCGTCCCGCCCGGCAGGTAGGCGAGCGACGGCAGCCAGCCGTCGGCGAGCTGACCGACGAGCGCCAGCATCCGCGGCTTGTAGGCACCGACCCAGATATCCACGTCGTGCGCCGGCGCCGGACCACGCTTGGCGCCCTGAATCTGATAGATCTCACCATCCAGCCAGATGCCGCCGGTCTTGCTCGTGTCCCAGACCTCGCGGGCGATTGTGATCGCCTCTCGCAGCGCGGTGATCGATTCGCCGGGAGTCCGACGCGGGGCACCCATCGCGGCAATCGCATCCCAGAACGCACCGGTACCGATGCCCAGATCGACCCGACCACCACTCAGCAGGTCGAGGCTGGCGATGCTGCGGGCCAGCACGACCGGGTTGCGCAACGGCAGGTTGAGCACGTTGCCGGCTAGCCGGATGCGCTCGGTGCGCGAAGCGACGTAGGACAGCAGCGTCCACGTTTCGTGAAACGCCGCCTGATATGGGTGGTCCTGGAACGTCACCAGATCCAGACCGGCCTGCTCGCTGGCGATCGCCAGATCGACGGCATGCGCGGGCGGCGTCGCGGTCGGGGTGATGAACGTACCGAAGAGAAGATCGTGACCATAGTCAGTCATGTGATGAGAAGCTTCCTGCTGCATCAGTCGGTCGATTCGACTAGCACCGGCTGCGGGGCCGGCTGGATGTTGAAGTTGTCGCGGAACACGTTGTTCGGGTCGTAGCGCCGCTTGAGCTCGCGCAGCCGTTCCAGCGTCGCCGGTGGGAACGCATCGGCGATCCGCTCCGGTCGCGGGTCGGTGTCGAAGCTGAGATAGATGCCGTTCATCTGGTCTTGCAGCGCGTCCCAGAGCGGGCCGAGCCGTTGATGGCTCGTGCCGAACGCCGTGAGGTGGAAGTTGGCGTCGCGGTGCGCGTATGCGGTCGCATTGTCCGGGACATCGGCGACCGCGCCACCGACCGAGCGGATCTGGAAGTAATAGGTACTGCGGTTGTTGATCATCTCGGCGGCACCGGCGGCCAGCTCGGGCGTGATGTGGTGGACCAGGCCGGAGCGCGCAGCCGGCTCACCGCGTCCACTGTGGTAGCCCTGCGCAGCGTTGGCCATGATGCCGGCGTAGGTCGTGATCGCGATCTGATGGTCATACAGCGGCGCGATCGTCGCCAGCGGCTGGATGCGATCGACGATGACCGCCGGGTCGGACGAATCGACGACCGCTAGCACCCAGGCAATGGCCGGCTGGTTGTTGCGCGGTGGGCTGACGATCAGGAAGCTGGTCAGATCACGCGGGGCGGCCTCGACGAGCGCGCCCCACTGCTGCAGGAACGTCGCCGTGTCGCTGGCGTCCATCAGCAGTTGCGCCCAGCCGATGTTGCCGACGACGTCCGCTTCAATCTCGAATGAAGTCACGATCCCGAAATTCGCACCGGCACCGCGCGCAGCCCAGAACAGATCCGCGTTCTCCCGCTCGTCGGCGCGCACGACGCTGCCATCGGCCAGCACCATCTCGACGGCGCGGACGTGGTCGATCGTCAGGCCGTGCTCGCGAGCCAGCCAGCCGATGCCGCCCGCTGTCGCCAGGCCGCCAACGCCGACGCCGCCGTAGTCGCCGGAACTGATCGCCCAGCCATACGGAGCGATCGCCTCGGCAACATCCATCCAGCGCGCGCCGGGTCCGATCCGCACCAGCCGGGTGGCCGAGTCGATCACCTCGATGGAATTCAATGCGCCGAGGTCGATGACGATGCCACCGTCGTTCGTCGAGCGTCCGCTGATGCCGTGGCCGCCGCTACGGATACCAAGCGGCAAGTCGGGATGTTGCCGCGCGAAGGCCAGCGCTTCGACGACCTCATCGCGGTTCTGCGGCCGCAGAATCAACCCCGGCGAGCCGCCGCGCAGATAGTTCGAGCGCAACTCGGCGTAGCCAACATCGCCCGGCTCGACCGCACGCTCAGCCAGGCTGGCCGGGATTACGTCGTAGGCGATGCCGTCGCGGCGACGAGCACGCACGGACGCGCGGCGCTGTCGCAGCGGGTGTTGCGCTTGCGGGTCGATCCGATAGAACGCCTCGCGCATGGCAGGTGCGACCTCGCCGGCAAAGCGCTTGATCGCCAGCGCGTCGTCAGTCATCAGGATGAACGTGCTAACGCCGTCGTTCAGCGCCAGCGGCAACAGGTCATCGACCCACTGCTCGGGCGGCCCATCGAGGAACGCTTCGCGCTCTTCAGCGAATCGCCCGTCGATATTGAGGATGCGGCGGATCTCACGTGGGTCGCGGCCAGCCTCACGCGCTGCTGCGTCGATGATCGCGTTGCCGGTGGCAAGCCCGTCTGGCGGCAGGAAGCGCTGCGTGGCGATCCAGCCATCGGCCTCCGCGCCGAGCAGGCGCAGCATGCGAGGCTTTGCCGCACCGAGCAGGATCGGGATCTCATGCGCCGGAGTCGGGCCAGCCTGAGCGCCGTCCAGTCGGTGGTAGATGCCGTCAACGCGTGCGCGACGATCAGCGTTGGTATCCAGCATCGCGCGCACAACCGCCAACGCTTCCTGCATCGCGTCGATCGATTCGCCCGGCGACAGGCGCGGCACGCCGAGCGCCGCAATCGCCGTCCAGTAAGCACCAGCTCCCAGGCCAAGCTCCAGCCGCCCGTGCGACAGGAGATCGAGACTGGCGGCCGCACGCGCCGCGACGGCAGGTTGGCGCAGGGGAATGTTCAGCACGTTCGGCGCGAGGTGGATGCGCTCGGTGCGTCCGGCGATCCAGCTCAGCAACGTCCAGGTATCCAGGTGGGTCGGCAGATAGGGGTGATCCTGAATCGTGACCAGGTCGAGCCCGACACGCTCGGCTAGGACAGCCAGATCGACCACCTGCTGTGGTGCATCGCTGGATGGGGTCAGAAATACCCCGAATTGAAGATCGTGTCCGTACCGCGCCATGTCGTTCCTCTCCAACATTCAGTTGACACATCAACTGTAGTCTTCAACAGGTTGACATGTCAACCTCTAGCAAGTAGCATGTGCGACATGAGCAAGACGATCAGCACCACGCCGGACGCAGCGATGGCGGTCTGGCTGGAGTACAGCACGATCCACCAGCATCTGATGAGCCACCTGGCCCGCGAGCTCAACCGCGAAACAGGTCTATCCGAGGCTGACTATCAGATTCTCGACGCCGTGGCCGACCGACCCGACGGTTGCGTCCGGGCGCTCGAGCTGCGCTGGATCCTGCAATGGGAGAAGAGTCGGCTGTCGCACCAGATCGCGCGGATGATCGCGCGCGGCCTGCTGGACCGCCGCGCCTGCACCGAGGATGCCCGCAGTCAGATCGTTGTCCTGACAACTGACGGACGTGATGCGGCGCTGCATGCCCGCATGGTCCGCGAGGCTTCGATCGAGCGACTCATCCTTAACGTACTGCCAGACGAGGTGCTCGACGGGCTTGCCGAGGCAACAAGCTTGCTGGCCGATGCGCTCGAGCGCGCCGCCGACGCGGATCCCGAGTGCCGCGCCGCGCGTACTGCAGCGCGAGACGAAACCTCCCGGCCAGGCGATGGGGGTATCGAAGAGGGGTGTCTTCCATGCTGAATCTGCAAATCATCGTCGGCAGTACACGCGATGGCCGCGCTGCCGATCTCGTGACGCCGTGGGTCGTAGACCGCGCGTCGCGCCACGCCGACTTCGATGTCGACGTGCTCGACCTGCGCGACTGGCCGCTGCCGATGTTTGCGGAAACACCGCAGACGATCGGCGATCCGAGCGACCCGACCTACTCCGAGCCGGTGGTGCGCAACTGGAATGCGCGCATAAAGGAAGGGGACGCCTACCTCTTCATCACACCGGAGTACAACCACAGCATCCCTGGCGCATTGAAGAATGCGATCGACAGCGTCTACGCCAGCTTCGGGTTCCGCAACAAGCCGGCGGCATTCGTGGGCTACAGTGGCGGGATCGCAGCCGCCGTCCGCGCAATCGAGCATCTGGCGCATATCGCCATCGAGGCCGAGATGGTGCCGCTGCGCAACACCGTGCTCATCCCGCGCGTCCGCAGCGCGTTCGACGGCATCAGCCCCGCCGATCCGGTGGCTGATCTCAGCCTGGGTGTCATGCTCGACGACCTCGCCTGGTGGGGTAATCTGCTCCAGCGCGCGCGGGCCGAGGGCGCGTTGGCTCCAGGTGGGCAGCGACTCCGCGAGGCGCAGGCGCAACTCGCTTCTCGTTAGCCAATCATCGCAGAACATAACAGCGCGCCGAGGTAGTTCACCACGGCGCGCTGTCGTTGTGCAAAGCATCTGCGTACGTGTGCGTTTCCGGCTACTCCCTGCTCGACCATTGCCGGTGTGCACTGAGCATCAGCCTCGAGATCGTCAACCCACGCTTCGGCCCAGGTGGATACCGCCTCCAGCACCGGGAGCAAGTTCTGCCCCTTCTCGGTCAGGTGGTATTCGATCCGCACCGGCATCTCCGGAATGACCGTCCGAATCACGATCCCTTCGGCCTCAAGCTCACGCAAGCGCTCAGAGAGCAGCCGGTCGCTCAAGCCGGGAATCGCCGCCGTGACATCGGTATAGCGGGTTGCGCCTGAGAGCAGGGCGCGCAGGATCGCCCCGGTCCAACGCCGCCCAATAAGCTCGACGGCATGATGGAATCGCGGGCAAAATGCTGTGGGTAAGGAATGTGCGTTGCAGCCCATGCTGCCTCCGTTCTGCCCTCATTGTACGCGAAGGTGGCACACTTGACAATAGCAAGTAACCTTGTTATCGTTACTTACGAAAGATAACGCGGTAACGAGCGAGTGGTCGCTTCCGCACCGCGGCAGAGGAAAGGGACCTGCCAGGATGAGTGTTTCGCCAACCCAGACCACGACGACGTGGAACATCGACACCGCTCACTCGACAGTTGAGTTCAGTGTCAAGCACATGATGATCTCGACGGTGAAGGGCCAGTTCGGCGCGGTTGAGGGCACCGTTGAGCTCGACCCGGCCAATCTAGCCAGCGCCAGCGTCGATGCGCGTATCGACACCAGCACGATCACAACCCACAACGAGATGCGCGACAACCACCTGCGGACGAACGACTTCTTCAACGCCGAAGACTTCCGCTACATCACCTTCAAGAGCACCAGCATCGAGCCGAAGGGTGACGACGAGTTCAAGATCCACGGCGACCTCACCATTCGCGACGTGACCAAGCCAGTCACCCTGGACGCTGTTCTTGACGGCATCATGGAAAAGGACGCCTTCGGCAAGCGCCGGGCTGCGTTCTCAGCGTCGACCTCGATCAATCGCAAGGACTTCGGCGTCAACTGGAACGGCGCGATCGAGGGCGGCGGCGTCGTTGTCGCCGACAAGGTCAAGGTTGATCTGAACATCGCCGCAGTCCAGTAAGACCGGGCACACTCTCGGGTCGAGCGCGTCGAATCCGGCAACGAAGCCGCTCGAGCGCTCGACAGTACACATCCAGCGCCCATCGCCTCGGCGGGTGCCACCGAACGAAAGAACCACGACCATGTCGACCTCGAACACGACCATTCACCCTGAGACGCGCATCGGCCATGTGCACCTCAAAGTCGCCGACCTTGACCGCGCCATCCAGTTCTATCGTGGTGTGCTCGGCTTCGAAGTCATGCAGCGCTACGGACGGCAGGCCGCGTTTCTCTCAGCCGGTGGCTACCACCACCACATCGGGCTCAACACGTGGGAAAGCCGCAACGGCGAACGTCCCGCCCGTGGTACGACCGGGCTGTATCACGCAGCCATTCTCTACCCGAATCGCCGTGAGCTGGCCCGCGCGCTCTCCAGCCTGCTGAGGAACCACTACCCGATCTCCGGTGCAGCCGACCACGGCGTCAGTGAGGCGATCTATCTGGAGGACCCGGACGGCAACGGACTGGAGCTCTACGTCGATCGCGACCCGGCCGAGTGGCCACGCAACGAGAATGGCGAGATCGCCATGACCACCGACGCGCTCGACTTCGCCGGCCTGCTGGCCGAGCTGGAACCCGAGGCAGCTACGGCGACGTCCTAGCTTCCAAGCCCCAACGAGTGTGATGAGCGCCCCGTTCCATTGCGGACCGGGGCGCTTTGTCGTGCTGAGTAGTCGGCCGTCGATCCCTCCGTAGAGACATGACCCAGTTCGTCCGCCTGACAGAATCACTACGGTCGACTACTCCTGCTTTCGCGACGACGTTGCAGGGTGCCGAACACAAATGTAGGTGCGTATCAGATACGCGCCAATCCACAACCACCCGGCAACTGCCGACTCGCGTCGTGCCGGCCACACCAGCCGTGCGTATGCGATACGCCCCTGCATTTGCGTACGTATGTGCCCGCAAGTCACATACACACCCGGCGACCGAGTAAGATAGGGAACCAGACGCCGACATGATGCGACCGGCAGCGGACGCACAATGAGAGGACGCATGACGATGCAGCAACGAGGTGTAGCTCCACTTGGCTCCGGGCGTGCCGAACGACCGGAGGTCGTAGTGCTGCCGACACACGCTGACTCGTCGCCACGCGGGAACGCGCTCCTTCATCTCGCCTTGCAGCTCGCGCCGGACGTCCTGCGAACGCTCGAACGCTCACGAGCCCGCAACAACGTGCGTCAGGTTACGCCGAAGATCGTTGAGCCGCGCAACATCGTCCACGGACTGAATATGTCTGAGGTTGAGCTGGATGTGCGCATCCCGCTCGTCCGCAACATCACCGTCCGACGCGCGACAGCCTGGGCGGCTGACCTGCCGGCGATCACGCCTGCCGCGCCGCGTCGCAGTGGCCGTTTGCGTCGCGTTGGCATCGTCGGTGTCGGGGCGTGCGTTGCAGCAACAATCGGGATCCTGGCGAACCGCGCCAGCGGACTCGTCGCGCCGGTCATTCGCCGAGGATAACCAAACCCGGACACACACAACGGGGCGCGCAATTGCGCGCCCCGTTGGTTTGCTGCCGAGCTGTGCTTAGAGATCGTGGCCGGTGGATGTCTGCTCCAGCAGCTTGGCTGTCTCCTCGCGGTGGTTCGTCTCGTCGACAATCTGGTCCTCCAGCTGGACCTTCAGGCCGACCTCACCGGCAGCGTCCGCCTGAGCGACACGCTCGGTGTAGTCCGCAATGGCCTGCGTCTCCGCCTTCAGGACTTCCTCAAGCAGCCCTCGGTTGGAGTTCGGCACCGGCACCTCGTTTGGCGTGGTTGTTGGAACGCCGCCAAGCGCCGCGATCTTGTTCGCCAGGAACTTCGCGTGGCCCAGCTCATCCGGCACCTCCGCTTCGAAGAACGAGACGAGCGTCGGGCGGTGAACACCCTTTGCCACTGCGGCGTAGATCGTATATTGCACCACCGCAGCCAGCTCGCCGGCCAGGTCCCTGTTCAGTCCGTCAATCAGCTCGTTGATCTTGTCCTGCTTCGCCATTCAGCGAATACCTCCGTGCTTCACAACATGCTTCATCACATGCATCTCTCATTTCTATACAGGCAAGATCAGTGCCGCCAATACTGGAGTATGCTTGCGGCATCAACGCATGAACCAAGGTGGAAGAGCGATCCCATGTCAATTCCAGAGCAGCCACAATCCGACGCCAACCAGCCAGACGACCAGATGTTGTGGGACGAGGGCGACGAAGACGAAATCCCGCGAGCGGTAATCTACGTCCTCGCTGGACTTCTCATTCTCTCGTTCGCGCTCTATCTCATCGTCGGTGGTGGACATAACCACTTCCATTAGGCCGTCGCACGACAACGCGAACAGGAGCACGCCATGCCGTCGCCACTGCGTATCGGGATCTGCACTGACCAGCGAACATGGCTCTGGACGAATCGGTCGAGCGATGGCAATATCTTGAGGCGCTGGGCTTCGATAGCCTCTGGCTCTGCGACCATCTCATCCAGCCGAGCAATCCGACCAGCCTGTACTTCGAGGATCGACACTGCTGGCAGCGCTGGCTGCCGTAACTTCGCGGGCGCGCATCGGTGTCCTTGTCTGGAGCAACACCTTCCGCCACCCGTCAGTACTGGCGAAAGAGGCGATCACGATCGACCACGTATCCAACGGTCGACTGGAGGTTGGCATTGGTGCTGGTTGGTACCAGCCGGAGCATGACCGGTTCGGGCTGGAGTTCCCCAACGCCGGGCAGCGCGTCGCGCAGTTCCGCGAGGCGGTGCAGGTGCTGGACAGCATGCTGCGTTACGAGACGACAACGTTCGACGGGACCTACTACCAGATCGACGATGCCCCAAGCATCCCTCTGCCCGTCCAGCGACCGCGCCCGCCGCTGACGATCGGGGCCAAGCAAACCCGCATGCTGCGCATTTGCGCTGAGTACGCTGATCGCTGGAACTCCAGCGGGTCCGTCGCCGAGCTGAGGGAGCGTAACGCGATCCTCGATGAGCATTGCGCCGCAATCGGTCGCGACCCGGATGAGATCATCCGCTCGCTCTACGGTTGGGCGGCGGTGATGTCGGCCGATCCGTGGGCATCAGTCGATGCCTTCGAGCAAGTCGCCGAGGACTATCGCGCCGTCGGGATCAACGAACTCATCATCGACCAGCCACGAGCATCACAGCTCGATGTTCTTGAGCGAGTCGCCACCGACGTGCTGCCACGCCTGCGCGCGGAAACCTGAGCGACGCTTCAGGCGCGCTCCGGTTCATCCACCTGCGGCGCAGCCTCCTGCTTCTGAGCTGCCGCTGTTGCGGCAGTCGAGGATGCAGCACCATAGCTCTCGGTGCGCCAGTATGACCGCGCGATGGCGTGGGCCGACACTGGTGATGTCAGCAGCATGAAGCCGAGCACGAGCAAGCCACGCAGCAGGATCGTGCCATTCTGCATTCCGGCGGCGATCAGCAGCGGTCCGACGCCGAACGCGGTGGCGATACTCGCCGCATGCAAGCTGCGGAACAGATCGGGCATGCGCAGCACGCCGCCGATCGAAATGGTCAGCACGACCAGCCCGAGGATAACGAGGACGTCAGCAATCCAGGGCAGTAGCTCAGCCATCAATAGATCCGCCGATCGGATGCGAAGCGTGCGGCCGCCAGCGTCCCGACGAACGCCAGCAGCGCCAGCATCAGCGCGGCATCCAGATAATTCGACGAATTGCGCCCACCGGCGAAGATCGCGAAGAGCGCGATGAGCAGCGTCGTGACGAACTCCAGCGCCAGAATCCGGAGCATCA
>JAMLIA010000078.1 GCA_023954495.1 Thermomicrobiales bacterium
GCGAGAGCTGGCGCGCCAGTGGGACGGCGTTGAGGTCGAGCGTGAAGCGGGTGGCCGTGTCGAAGCTGCGAATGCCGCGCTCGCACAGCACAACCTGGTCATTGCCACCGGCGAGCAGGTACTCGGCCGACATCATCCACTCCTCAACCGTCGCCGAGAATCCGCGCTTGAGCAGGATCGGCTTGCCGGCAGTCGCGGCGCGGCGAAGGAGCGGGAAGTTCGCCATGTTTCGCGAGCCAATCTGAAGCATGTCGGAGTAGGCGGCGACGAGATCGACCTGCTCCGGCTCCATGACCTCGGTCACCACCGGCAGGCCAGTAACATCGCGAGCCAGTGCTAGGTACTGCAACCCCTCTTCGCCGAGACCCTGGAACGAGTACGGCGACGTGCGCGGCTTGAAGGCGCCACCACGAAGGACTGTTGCACCGGCGGCCTTCACTGCCTCGGCGGCCTCCAGCATCTGATCGCGACCCTCGATCACGCACGGGCCAGCCATGATGATCGGCGTGTCGTCACCAATCACGACATCGCCAAGTCGGACACGCGTGCCGTTCGGACGCGCCTCGCGCTGCGCCAGCATGTAGGGCCGGGTCGCCGGGGTGACCGCCACGACGCCACTCAGCGCCGCGAGCTCTTCGCGCATCTGCGGCGTTACGGTCCTGCCCGATACACCGATCACCGGCTCGCCCCCGCCGGTCAGCGTGTGCGTCTGGAACCCGCGCTCCTGCACGAACCTGATGACCAGCTGGCGTTGATCTTCGGAGCTCTCGTGACCCATCGTGATAATCATGTCGATCCCGTTCCTTCCCGCGCTCTCACGCACCCGCCCCAGGCATCTGAGCAACAAAAAAGCAGAGGTATTGCCTCTGCTCCTCCGACATCTCTGGTTTTGTGCTAAACGGTTATCTGCTCAACCCCGAATAGCCCACCAGCGATGCCGGAGGGGTAAAATAAAAGTAGAACCACCAGTACGATGGCTGCTGATCTACTTTGCTATTCGTGTGGTCAGTTCCCGTTTGCTCCATAATGACATCATCCTACGGGCCAAATCACCGGCTGTCAAGCACTGCGACCGCTCGCCGGTGCTCACGCCCGCGACATGAGCACCGATCTGTGTCCCAGGCGCGCCATTTCCAATTCGCCAGCATCACTCCTCGATACGGCCGAAAGGTGACAGTCGGTCACAGATTGGTCTCAAATTGCCTTGACCTCAATTGCATAGCAGTGCAGACTCAGAGTGGACGCGGTAGACCCCAATCGGGCTGTGCTGGAGTCGGGCAGATACGCTCACGACAGCAGGTGCAGCATGATTCTGGCGATAGCGAACAGTAGTGTCGCTAACGTCTGCAGGCACTACCGCGCTCACGAATTGATCTACCAGCGTTCGGTATGTTGCCGGCTACTGAGCGTCATCCTGACCGCCGTTCCGGTGACACCGCCGGCAATGTACTGAATGAACACCGCGCGGCAGCTCACACTATCTTTGCCCGCATGCTCACTGTGAGTCGCGCACGTATCTGCACTTCCACCGCCATCAAGGAGCACGCGCAACGCGCGCTGCAAGATTGGCGGACTGAGAGGACGACGCTTCGTGGAACTCCTCGCGGGGCTCGTACTTAGCCTTACAGCCGCAGTTGTCGGCGCGTGGCAGATCACGCGGCGCGATCGTCCGCTGCACGGCCCACTGGATGATGGCTCACTTGGCTTACCACGCATTCAACGCTGGAACGAGAGTTACCGACCGCCGCGCTTCCAGCGCTTGCGCGCTCGATTCCCCCGACTGCAGATGAGCCGCTTCGGCATTACACTTGTCGTCATCATGCTGGTCGCCGGATCAGCGATCGTGATCTACACGCGCTCGGCCTCGCAATCAGCAACGCGACAGCAGCAGTTTGCCACTGGCATCGCCAAGGTCGACGAGCGCTTGCTCGAAGCGCGGGCGACGTCGGATGTCACGACCGCCTACGCAATTCTGATCGAAGCGCAGGCAGAGCTCGCCGAGCTGGCGCGCATCGCGCCCGACGAAGCGGCACAGGAGCAGCTCGTTGCGCAACAGACCGCGATCGATGGTGAGATTGCCCACCTGTCAATATCTGCGCCGGTTATCGGCACGCAGCTGGTTGGCGCGTTCCCAGCAGCGCCGGGCGGCATAACGCCGCAAGTCGTGACGTTTGGAGACCGGATCTTCCTGCTGTCGGACGCTGTCTACGAGGTTGATCCGATCAACGCGACACTCATCGCGCTGCTGAAGCCCGGTGATGTAGTTGGCGACGGGTCGGTGCTGCCGCTCCGTGCGATCACCTGGCGAGACGATCGGCTGCAGGCTATCGACGCCAAACGCTCGTACACGATGGACCCGGCAACGGGCAAGTGGAACGCTGAGCAGCTGTCGACATTCGACACAGCCGGCCATGTCGACGCGACGGCTGCTGCGTCGTTCGACGGGAATCTCTATCTGCTCATGCCGAATGACAACACGATCCTCAAGTTCCAGGCCGACGCCTACAACGGAACTCCGGAGGACTGGGTCGGCAATTCCGTGAAGGAGTCGCTGAACAACGCCGTCGACTTCGCGATAGACGGGCACGTCTATGTCCTGCTCCGCGACGGTCATGTGCTTGATTTCCTGCGCTCACGTCTGGAGGCGACCTACGCGCCGTCCGTCGTGCCGCCATTGAGCGACGCGTCGGCCATCGTCGTGAATCCGGATAGCCAATTCATCTATGTGCTGCACGAGCCAGATGGGCGCATTCTGCGGCTCACGCGCTCCGGCATGCTGGCTCAGCAAATCACGATGGGGGATGCTGCCGGGCGAGTCAGTGGCGCGATCGGCCTGGCCGTCAACGAAGAGAAGAACCTGGCGTACGTCACCACGCGCAACGCGCTCTTCACCGTCCGTCTGCCGGAGCCGCCAACTGTGCAGGCAGACGAGCCTTCAACTGCGGGTGATCCGCAGTAACCCACTCCCGCGTATCGACCGACTGATCACCTATGCCTCGCTTGTAGCGGGTGCGCCCTGCATGTCTGCTTCCGGCTCCCAGCTCGCACCTGTGCGATGTTCGGCATAGAGGTGCGTCATGCCGATCACTCCCAGCGGATAGAGGAATGCGAAGAACAGACTGCTAAGGAAATTCACCAGATCAACTGGTCGTGATGGCACCGCCAGCAGGAAGAAGATCGCGGCCAGCGGGCCGACCAACGTCGTGATCAGGAACAGGCTGATCTGCGTAAGAAGTGTCCGACTCACGCTCTTGTTCACGGCAGCTGCGCTATCAACGATCGCGGAATCCGGCGATTCTCGATCGATGATCACTGCCTGAGGAATGAAGACCGACCGGATGACGACCATGATCGCCTTTGGAATGCCAATGATGGTAATCGCCAGCTTCAAAGCCGTGAGCAGCACGTGCAGGCGAGCGAGGATGATCGGGACGATCGCTCGCACGCCGTTCCGGTAGGCCAGGCTGACTCGAGGCGAACTGCCACGGCGCAATTGCGTCATCATCCAGATGACCGTCGGCTCGACGAAGATGACAGCCGCAAGGGCCTGCAATCCGCCAATCGTGATGAGCACAAGAATGCGGATGCCCGGGAAGCGGCCCATCATGTCAACGAATGGGCCAATCGGCGGCACCTGGAACAGCAATGTCTGAATAGCCGCGACGAGATAGCCGATCGGAATGAGCGCAGCACCGATCAGCGCAAACGTGCGCAGATTGCGGCGATAGTAGGAGAACGCCCGCCCAATAGTTGAGCTGGCATAGGCGAAGACGCCGCCAACGACCAGCAGCACTACGCCAAGGATGCCGCCGACCAGCGCCGGAGTACGGCTGAATGCGACGAGAACACGGGAGCCGCCGCTGACTGCGCCGCAGAAGATATTCAGCGGTGCCTGGCCGAAGCCTTCAAAGTCGGGCACGATCAGGCTGCTGTCGCGCTGCGCGTTTGCCCAGGTGACTGGCTCGGTCCATGAGCGCTTGTCGTTTGGACCGGTCGGGCCGTTCCATTCGGAGCGGCGCAACTCGCCCCAGCGACCATCAAAAGCCAGCCAGGCGAATTGATCGTTCGCGTCTTCCGGCTCGTGCGGAACGACGATTGCCTGCAGTGCATAGCGGCGATGCGGCCCCTGTGTCGTCTCGCAGCCAAAGCCGGTTCCATTCTCGGCCAGCCCGAGATAGACGTGCTGCTCGAAGAAGCTGGCATGTGCGCCACGCGCGACGTAGACGACGGGGTGGCCGTCTTCCTTCGACAGCTTGCCGTCGTCCCACGAAGCGCGCTCGCCGCCACCATGCTGCGCGTAGATCAGGCTGCTTGGTTCCATCGTGAGCGCTTCCTCGACACTGGTCGTGTCGAAGAAGAACATCACCATCTCCCAATCGCCTTCGTGATTGTTGTTCCAGTCGTTGAAGTAGTAGTACATCCAGTACTGCAGAGCGAGCGTATCGGTGCCGGGCTCGGTATAGATGTGCGCGTAGGCGACCCGCGGCAGATTCTCCTGCGCATCTCGATCGGCGAAGTATTGACGGTAGACGCATCCCGGACGCACCGGCGTCCCCGGGTAATCCAGGTACGAGCCAGCATCGCGACCGTAGAGATCGGCGGCGGTGGGTGACTCAGTCACAACCGATCGCGCGCCGGACGCCTCCCCAGTCTCAGACTCCATGAGCGGGATGTCGTCGCGATTGAGGACGAAGTCGACCGGAACGGGGTCGAATCCTTCGTTGTCAATATCGCAGACATTCGAGCTAATCTGTCGAAGATAAACGATCGGCGAATACTTGTCGGCCAGCTGCTGCTCGGCGGAATCCGTCGCCGTGAGAACGTACGGCGAGATCGGAGGGGAGTCGAGGGTTGCAGCGCTCGCCTCGGGCATCACGCTCAGCGCCAACATACTGATGAGTGTTGCCGTGATGGCGATGATGCCGGTAAACGCCATCATGCGGCGTGAAACAGATCGTACCCTGTGATCACGCCGTGGCATGGCAGTGTTTCCTCAATATTGAATGCCGGACAGCCCGTCGCGGCGATGGCCAACAACTACTACACGACTTCGCAAACACGATATCAGATTGTTACGGCGGTGCCGGACACGGCGACGACGATGAGATTTGCGCCGACATCGCTCAGGTTCGTATAGCGCACATCCATCGCGATGATCGCCGTTGCTCCGAGACTCTTCGCACGACGCACCATCGCCGAGATTGCCCGCGACCGCCCTTCGCTGAGCCGTCGCTGCAGGAGCGTCGCAGACGGTGCGTGCCGATGCGTCCCTTCATGAGCGCGCTGTACAGGGATCTCAACGATGGCGTCACCGGCGACGATCGCGAGATACTCGCGGACCGGGTGGCCCTCGATTGCATCCGTTGTCACAACCAGGAGGTCATCTGGAGTCGGGACATCAGCGTACCTGACTACCTGAGACATGAAACACGCAACTCCCTATAGACGCACTGCCGTACCTACGGCACTGACAATCACCCGTCCAGGACCGATCGGAATATAGACGACCGACACGTCAAGCACTGCTGTGGCCCCGCGAACGTTGGCCAGCCGTGCAAGATCGTCAATGACATCCCGATGGCCACGGCGCAGAGCGCCGCGTGCGGGAATCGCTGGTGCATTTTGCGTCGGGATCACGACAACCGTGTCTACAGCGACGACGCCGATGTACTCCCGGACGGGTCGCCCATCAATGTGTTGTGCAGTTGTTGTCATAACCCCGAGTGTCATCATGACCATGTACAATGCCATCTCGGAAGTTGCAGGTTGCAGGCACCATTGACAATACCGGCACTTCGACTCATGGCTGACTCAGAACGCACGGCTGTCGATTGTGTCGTATACCTCTATACTGACGCATTCGCCGCTACTCCGAGAGAGGCACGTGATGCCGACTCTTGACCTGCATCTCCTCGGGATCCCTCAACTCCTGATCGATGATCAACCCGTGCAACTGGTTCGCCGCGCCTCGCTGGCGCTACTCGCATATTTGGCAGTGACCAAGCGAATGCATCCGCGGGATGAGATTGCAGCCTTTCTCAGTGGTGATGACTCGGACGAAGCGGCGCGCAAGCGGTTGAGAAATGTGCTGACAGACCTCACGGAACACGGGCTGGGTCCATTTCTCTCTTCCGATCGCCGCTTCATTGGTATGCGTCAACCAATGGATCATGCGCTTGATATTGATCGTCTTGACGCGCTGCTCGCAACAGGTTCGCCAAGTGACGCCGACCAGATCCTGTGGGCCGCCGAGCGTTGCGATCTGGAATTCATGGCCGGAGTGGTCGTCAATGGTGCCCCGGAATTTGAGGCGTGGTTGCTGAACGAGCGCGAGCACCGCCGTCGCCAAATGACAAAGCTCACGACGCGCTACCTGGAGCAGCATGTCTGGACTGGCTCGTATCAGGAGGGCATCGCTATTGCGCGCCGGTTGGTAGCGGTTGAGCCATGGAATGAGGCCGGTCATCGCACGCTGATGCGGCTGCTTTCAGCCGATGGACAACATGCCGCTGCGCTTGCCCAGTTTGAGCGTTGCCGGACCATTCTGGCAGACGATCTCGGCGTCGAACCGCAAGAAGAGACGATCCTGATCGCCAGAAGGCTACGGGCAACACACGAGCCGATTCGCCACAACCTGCCGGAGATGAGCAATCAGGATGCACTCCTTGGGCGTGATGCCGCCCGCGACCTGCTGGTTCGGAACATCCTCGATCCACGCTGTCGATTACTGACCGTCATCGGACTCGAGGGCGTCGGCAAGACCAGTCTGACCGTTGCCGCTGCAACGCGGATTGCCATCACTCCGGATGTCACGACGCAACATCCATTTGCGGATGGTATTGCGTACGTTGATCTGCGCGTTGATTCACCGGCGACGGCACCCCCGGATTCCGACGCGGATGTAGACCAGCACCTGGATGCCATCGGGCATGCGCTGGGTATTGCGTTCTACGGACGGGTGGATCCCCTGAAGCAGATCACCGCCTTCCTGCAAGACAAGAACATGTTGCTTGTTATCGACAGTGCGGATTGCATACCGTGCTCATCGACGATCCTTGGGGACATGCTCGACCGATCGCCACTCATCACGATCCTGGCCATATCGCGAGCGCCATTGGGAGTGTCGAGCGAGTGGACTATGGAGCTATCCGGACTCCAGCTACCGAAAACGGCGAGCGAGGTCCCGACCGCGGCTGCCAGCCAGCTCGTGTTACGCGACGCTCAAAAGATTGGCGTCGAGATACACGAGGCTGATTGGCCGGACGTTGCAGCCATCTGTCGCGCAACCGGAGGATTGCCGCTTGCGCTACGAGTTGCCGCGAACGCGCTCAGTACGCTGAGTTGCGCTGAAGTCGCCAGCGAACTGACCGAAGGCTCAATGCTCCTTGAGGATGCGACGACGGTGGCCGGAGATTCGGTCAGTGTGCGAGACACCATGCAGCGGGCGATAACATTCCTCCCGCCGACCGAGCAGCAAGTGTTGCCTCGATTAGCTGTCTTCAGCGCCCCGTTCAGCCGCGAGGCAGCTGCAGGCGTTGGTGTTCCGTTCTCGGCACTCACTGAAGCCTGTCGGCATTTACTGGTTGAACGCAACGGCGAACAAAACTACTCGCTTCATCCACTCGTACGTCGCGTAGCGAAGGATCAACTTTCTGAAGATCTCGTTCTTCGACAGGAAGTCCACACGCTCCACGCAGCTCACTACGCCGCGATCGTGGACGAGGTCAGCCCGACAATCCATAACGGTCGAATGGTGTCGATCGCTACCGATAGGGCGATCTGGGCGAACGTGCAAACCGCTTGGACCTGGGCGATCGAGACCCGTGACCTCTCGCTCATGCAGCGACTATTTGCCGGACTGGACTCGTGGTACCTGCGTAGCGGCGAACACGCATCATGGGGGAACAGCATCGAGCAGGCAATTGCTGTCGTGCTGGACTCTGCGAACATGCGAGAGTGGACTCAGTTCGCGGTGCGCCTGCATGCAGCCGCCGCGGAGACATTGCTGTGGCAGGGTGACATTGACGCGGCGTTCACCCACATCGCCTCGGCACGCGGGCTGGCCAAGCAGGTTGACCCTATTCGTATGGAAGCGATGCTCAGTCTCGTCGAAGGGCGACTCCTGCGCTTCCAGGAGGATGATGGGCTCGCCGCGCGTGAGTTACTTCACCAGGCTCGTTCATTCGCGCATATCACTGACCAGACGGCCATTGAAGCTGCCAGCCTGATGGCGCTGAGCCATGCTGCCTACGACGTCGAAGAGTTCTCGCAAGCCGAACATTACGCGCAGCGCGCGGCGAGTGCCTATCGCACACTCGGCGACCGTTACGCGCTTGCCCGCACCACGATGCAACAGGCGCGACTGCTGGTGGCACGGGGCAGTTTCCGCACGGCAGAGACTGCCATCAATGAATCAATCCGGATCGCGCAGACATTTGGCGACCGTTTCGTCGAGGCGTCGTCACACGCGCTGTTGGGCACTATTTACGATGTCGGTTATGGTCGGCACCGCGACGCCGCTGAACACTATCTGACAGCCGAGCGTATCGGTCGCGACACAGGCGACCCATACCTGGAAGGGATCATCCTACGCGGGCGGGGGCGAAATGCGATGCACATGGGTCACTTTGATGATGCCAGCACATGCTTCCGCACTGCACTAACACTCGCAAAGGCTCACGGGATTCAGCGCGCTGTCGACGACGCACTGACGCGCATGGCGTACGTGTCGATTGCCATCGGAGACGTGTCTGCAGCGGCCGAACACGCTCGTCAAGTCATCGCCTCAACACAACATTCGCACCGCCAGTTCGCCCGTGCAACCGGCCTGCTGATACACGGCCTGGCACTCGAACAGCTTGGTGTGCCGTTCGAAGCTACTGCGGCATACTCGCAAGCAATAGCAATCGCCGAGACATTGCAGAATCCGCATCTGCTGTGCGATGCACTATCCGGCATGGCCGGAATCATGTCTTCGAACAACAGCCACGAGATCGCTCATCAGGCAATTCAGCCTGTTGTGGACTATCTGTTTCGCCATCAGCTGAGCGGATGCGAAGAGCCTTCTCGTGTTGCGCTTACCGCCTATCGAATTCTGCATGGCTGCAACGATTCTCGCGCTGATGAGGTGCTTCGGGCCGGATCCCGAATCGTCCAGACGCGCGCCGCTCTCCTGCCCGAACAGGAGGCGTCGCGGTACATCAACGCGTATCCCGATCGCATAGCACTCACGAGTATGAACCCACCGACCGCTTCATTAACATAACCCCAATGCGACGCAGCCCGAATTTCCATGAGTCAAGCCTGAGTCGATAAGACGCTACGGTAGTCACGTAGTCTCGGTCGTGCATGTATGCCGACCCGGCTTCAGGCCGACCGATGATCGACTCGTGATCGAGGAGGATCCACGATGGCAACACTCACTGTCCTGGAATTTGAATCGGCCGATGGTGCCGAAGAAATGGTGAAAGCGCTCGGCGAGCTACAACGCCAGAAGCTCATCACCTTGCAGGACGCAGCAATTGTCAGCTGGGAGAAGGGCAAGAAGAAGCCCAAGACCCGTCAACTGGCCAACATCACGTCAGCCGGAGCGATGACCGGAGCATTCTGGGGACTGCTCTTCGGCCTGATCTTCTTCGTGCCATTGCTGGGTCTGGCCGTCGGTGCCGGCATGGGAGCGCTTGGTGCGGCAATGACAGACTTCGGCATCAATGATGACTTTATCAAGCAACTTCGCGCTGATGTGACAGAGGGAACATCTGCGCTCTTCCTGCTCTCCACTGGTGCGGTGCCGGACCGCCTCGCTGCTGAGCTGAAGGATCGCAACATCCAGTTCAAGCTGCTTGCCAGCAACCTGTCCCAGGAGCAGGAAGACAATCTTCGCGAGACCTTCGGCGCCGAGTAAATCGACGCAGGTACCGCAGCACAGCAAACGCGCTGTCATAGCAGCCCAGTCGGCGACATGTTCCACCGACTGGGCTTCCCACTACCGAGGCGGCTTGAGGCGGATATTCGGGGCAACGCCGCGCGACGATGAAGCAGGTTTTCGATAGGTGAGTAATCGATCACAGTCCGCAATGGCGAACGATATCGGCGAGACACTCAAGGTGTCCTGGTTACCAATGGTCGTCATTGCTCTGGCCCAGATTCAGATGGGATTCAATGTAAACGCCCTGGCAATCTCGATGGGATCGATTGTCGAAGACCTTGCTGTGTCACCGTCCACGGTGGGCACGGCACTTGTCATCTATTCGCTGGCCGTAGCCGGCCTCGTCATGATCGGGGCCAAGGTTGGCCGAATCATCGGCTCGCGCCTCGCGTTCCAGATCGGCGTCGGTGGGCACGCGATCTCCATGGGCCTCATGGCTGTCAGCACGAACGAGCTGATGATGGGCGCAGCCCAGCTCATCGCCGGGGTCGCGGCCGCGCTGGCCGTTCCAGCGCTCGTCGTCATGATCACTGCGCACTACCACGGCACGCAGCAGGAGCAGTCGCTCGGCCTGCTCGGAGCTGCACAAGCCAGCTCCAGCGCATTGGCGTTCATGGTCGTCGGCCTGCTGAGCACGGTCGTCAGTTGGCGCTGGTCGTTTGTCCTGCTCGTCATCCTCGGCGTGATCAATATTCTGCTGAGCTTCCGACTGATGCCAATTGAGCGACGACCGGGGATCCGCATCGACTGGCCGGGCGCGGTCTTCGCCGCCGCATCCATCACATTGATCAGCCTCGGATTCAACAACGTCGGGAACTGGGGACTGATCGTCGCCGAACCGTCGGCCCCGTTCAACCTGGCTGGCGTGTCGCCCGCGCCGCTCATGATCGTGAGCGGCATCGCCTTTGGCCAGGTGTTCTTCAGCTGGCTCCGCCGCCAGGAGAGCCGCCGCAAGCCAACACTCTTCGCGATCGAAACGCTCGAAACACGCGAAGAACGCTCGGCGACGCTGGCGTTGTTGGTCATTGCCGCCATTGGGCCGGCCGTCAATTTCCTGCTGCCGCTCTATGTCCAGATCGTCCAGGGTCGCTCAGTCATGGAAACTGCGATCGCAATCGTGCCCTATGCCGCTGCGATCTTCATCGGCACAACATTCGTCGTGCGTGTCTATGGCATTCTCGCGCCGCGCAAGATAGGGCGCTACGGCTTCGCCATGTTAGCAGTTGGACTGTTCATCCTGGCGCACTCGATCAACAACGACTGGGGCACGCCATCCGTCATTGGCGCGCTACTCATCGTTGGTCTTGGTGAGGGTGCGCTCCTTACCCTCATGTTCAACGTCCTCGTTTCAGCATCACCGAAAGAGCTGTCCGGCGACGTTGGAGCGCTTCGCGGGACAACCAACAACCTCGCAACCGGCCTCGGCACGGCAATCGCGAGCGTTCTTGCCATCGCCGCGCTCGGTCTCATTATCGGGGCGAGCGTGCGCGAGAGCTCGATTCTCCCTCCATCTATGGCTGACCAGATGTTCCTCGACAACGTCGATTTTATTAGCAACGATGAGCTCGCCGTTTCACTCACGGAAAACACAGACGCGACTGATGAGCAGATCGCCAAGCTGGTGAAGATCAACACAGACGCACGCTTGCGCGCCCTGACGATCACGTTCCAGGTGCTGGCTGTGCTCACGTTGCTTGGCATCGTCCCGGCCAGCGGGCTGCCACCTTACCGACGCGGTGAAGTCCCCGCCGATCTCAATGTCGGGAAGTACGACAACGGGGAATCCGAGTATGAAGCCGCCGAACCTGCGACGGCGAGCAGCTAGCTCGCCCGGCGACATCAAGGAGGGATACGCATGACTCAGGCGTCAGACGCAGCCCGAAGCTACTCACGAGAACATGCCGACCGCTTTCGGCAGGAACTTCACGAGCTCTTGCGCATTCCGAGTCTCAGCGGCGATCCGGCGCACGCCGGAGATGTGCGCCAGGCCGCCCAGTGGCTGGCTGACCACCTTCGCCAGCTCAATCTCGATCGCGTCGACATCATGGAAACGCATGGCCATCCGGTCGTCTACGCGGAGTGGCTCGGTGCCGGGCCGGACAAGCCAACCGTTCTCGTCTATGGCCACTATGACGTTGTTCCTGCCTCCCTGGAAGACGGCTGGGACACCGAGCCATTCGAGCCAATCGAGAAGGACGGCAAGATCTATGCTCGCGGCGCGACGGACGATAAGGGCCAGCTGTTCATCCACGTCAAGGCGCTGGAGTCGTTCCTGAAGGCCGGCGGCGGCGCACCGGTGAACCTGAAGTTCCTGCTGGAGGGTGAGGAAGAGATCTCCTCGCCAAACCTGCGCCCATTCCTCGAAGCCAATCTGGAAATGCTCGCCGCCGATGTCTGCGTTATCAGCGATTCGTCGATGCCGTCAATCGACCGACCGACGGTCATGCACAGCTTGCGCGGCATGACCTATCTGGAAGTCGAAGTCACTGGCCCGAACGATGATCTGCACAGCGGATTCTACGGTGGCGCGGTCCACAATCCGGCGCTGGCGCTGGTCGAGATCCTCAGCAAGATGTTCAACGACGACCACAGCATCGCGGTGCCGGGATTCTACGACGACGTGGTGCCGCTATCGGACGAAGAGCGCACTGAAGTCGCCAAGACCGACATGTCGGAAGAGGAACTCCTCGCTGCCACCGGCGTGCCGAAGCAGTGGGGCGAGCAGGCGTATTCAATCCGCGAGCGCGTGTCCGCCCGACCGACACTGGAGATCAACGGCTTCGGCAGTGGCTGGACCGGCCCGGGCCCGAAGACGATCATCCCGGCTCGCGCGATGGCGAAGATCAGTTGCCGGCTGGTTGGCAACCAGGACCCACACGCCATCTACGACCGCATAAAGGACTACATCGAGTCACTGTCGCCGCCGACTGTCAACGTTGAGGTGCGCCTGATCACCACTGGCGAACCGGCGCTGATCGACTTCCGGTTGCCGGAAATGCAGGCCGCAGCGCGTGCCTATGAAACAGGCTGGGGCGCGAAGCCGGTCTTCACCCGTGGTGGCGGCAGCATCCCGATCGTCGCCGACATCTACAACCTGATGCACATGCCGGTTGTGATGATGGGCTACGGGTTGGATACCGACGGTTTGCATGGCACAAACGAGCACTTCACCATCGAAATGTTCCATCGTGGAATCGAAACAGCCATCGTCTATCTGGATGAGCTTGCGGCGATAGACCGCTGATCGTTGGCTCGCCCATGCAGCAATCTGCGCTGATGGGTGCAACAGGGCACGCTGAACGATGACGAACGAGGTTCGCATACAACCTGCGGGCATAGCGCCGATCGACGCGGCAAGCGCCGAGGATGTCGTCGTATCCACCGGCCAGCTTCCGCTCGGCGATCACGTTCGTCGCGCGATGCATGCCGCGTACAACGCCTACGCCGATGTCGCAACTGGCCAGAACTCCTCCGTCTATCCAGCACTGGAGGCTGTCGATCCGTCCCAGTTTGGCATCTGTCTCGTCGGCGTTGATGGCAGACGCTACGCCGTCGGCGATGCCGACGTGCCGTTCACCATCATGAGCGTCTCAAAGCCATATGTCTTCGCGCTTGTCTGCGAAGCGATCGGAGCCGAAGAGGCGCGCGCGCGAATCGGGGTCAACGGCACCGGCTTCCCGTTCAATGCCGTCATACCCCTTGAGCTCAATGCAGGACCGCGCACAAACCCGATGGTCAATGCCGGCGCACTGGTGACCACCAGCCTGATCCCGGGAGCCACGCCCGAAGCGCAATGGCAACACATCCACAGCGGGCTGTCGGCCTTCGCCGGACGCGAGCTATCGGTCAACGCAACGGTCTATGCATCGGCGTCGGCGACCAACCAGCGCAACCGCGCGCTCGCTCATTTGCTTCATAGCCACGGTTGTCTCGCCACCGACCCGGAAGTGACGGTTGATCTCTACACACGCCAGTGCTCGCTGGACGTCACAACCATCGATCTGGCGATGATGGGTGCCACCCTCGCCGATGCTGGCGTACAGCCTGTCACGGGCGAGCGCGTTGTCAGCGCGGAGCATTGTCAGGCAGTGCTCGCCGTGATGATGACTGCCGGGCTGTACGAGATGTCCGGCGACTGGCTCTACGACATCGGATTGCCCGGCAAGAGCGGAATAGGCGGGGGCATCGTCACAGTCGCTCCGGGCAAGGGAGGGATGGCGACGTATTCGCCGCCGCTCGACGCGGCGGGAAACAGTATCCGCGGCCAACTGGCAACTCGATACCTCTCCAGACATCTCGGCCTGAATCTGTTTGCATCGCGCGCATCAACTGTACCGGCAACCCACGTAACGGAACCCGTGAGCGAAGAAGGAGGAGCATGATGGACCTGTTCCAGGCGCTCGAAGATCGCCTCGTGCGCTACTGCGCAATCGACACACAGGCGGACGAAAACTCGCCAACGATTCCAAGCACAGCAAAGCAGCTCGATCTGTCGCGCCTTCTGGTTGACGAGCTGAATGCACTCGGTGCCCAGGATGTTGAGCTCACTGCCTACGGTGTCGTCCTCGCCACAATTCCGGCCACGGCCAGTGGCGACATCCCGACGATTGCATTCCTTGCGCATGTCGATACGTCGCCCGCATTCAACGCGACCGATGTCAAACCGATTGTGCATCGCAACTACGACGGCGGCGACATCGTCCTCCCGGACGATCCCGGCATGGTCATCTCGCCGAGCCAGTTCGCCTATCTCGGCACCAAAGTCGGCGAGGACATCGTGACTGCGAGCGGCACGACACTGCTCGGAGCGGATGACAAAGCCGGCGTCGCCATCGTGATGGAGCTCGCCCGCCGTCTGCTGGAGGACACATCCATCCAGCACGGCCCGATCCGGATCTGCTTCACGCCGGACGAAGAGATTGGGCGCGGCGTTCATCAGAACCTGCCGGCCGATCTCAAAGCCGATTTCGCCTACACGCTGGACGGCGCTGAGGCTGGAGAAATCGTCTATGAGACGTTCTCTGCTGACATGGGCGC
>JAMLIA010000079.1 GCA_023954495.1 Thermomicrobiales bacterium
CCTCACCCCGTCGCTAACGCGACTCCCCTCTCCCAAATTGGGAGAGGGGTTGGGGGTGAGGGCCGTCCTACCGGAACATATCCCGCTCGGGTTCCATAACGAGATCGTGGGCGGTTGCTTCGTCGTCGCGGACCCAGTCGTAGCCGCGGAGCAGCGCGACCGGGCGGCCTTCGACCTTTCCGGCCAGCAGCTCGGCGGCGGCGGCAATTTCGTCGGCCACGCACATGACGCTGACGCGCAGGTCGTAGCCGTACGGATCGGTAACGCCGCGGTAGTCGGCCCAGGGGCTCATGCCGGCGATGCCGATCGCGATGTTGACGATTCCGCGCCGCCACGGACGACCGAATGAGTCGGTGACGATGACGGCCGGGGCAGCACCGAAGCGCTCGCGAATGCCCGCGCGAATGGCGCGCGCCGAGGCGTCCGGGTCGAGCGGGAGCAGGCAGACGATGTCGCCGCCGTGGACGTTGGACGCATCAACGCCGGCGTTGGCGCAGATGAAGCCGTGTCGTGTTTCGCAGATCATGACGCCGCGGTCCATGCGGACGATGCGGCGGGCTTCGCGCAGGACGACTTCCACCTGGCGAGCGTCCTTGTCCCATTGGGTGGCCCAGTCGATCGCGAACTGCGATGGCTCGATCGTCGCCAGATCGACGAGACGGCCCTCGGACTTGGACACGATCTTGTGGGTGACGACGAGTACGTCGTCGTCGGTTGGCGTCAGGTCGCTCTCGATGAGCGCGTTGGCAATGAGCTCGACCACGTTATCACCGGGCTCTACCTCCGGGATACCATCCAACCCATACAGTCGGATTTCGTTCGGCATACTCGTTCGGCTCCCTCACTCGTTCGCGCAGCGCCGACAAGGCCGCGCGCTATTCCAGATTCATCGTCCGTAATCGCCAGGTGGACGCGGCAATGGCCACTGCCGCCACGATAATGAGCGTCACAATCGCTGACACCAGTCGATTCGGATCGTCCATCCTGATGCCTGGCGTGTCTGCGATCCGGACATACATCGACTCGACGAAGTGTCGCACGCTCAGCAGGCGGACGCCGGGAATGAATCGGGCGATCGTCGTCTCCCAGAGCAGGGTGTAGAGGATTCCGGCCAGCAATGCGCGGGAGATCAGCAAGCTCAGCAGCAGGAAGAGTGCGCCGTAGGCGAGCACCGCGAACCAGATCGCGATCAGCATCGCGACGAGGATCTGGAGATGGTTGCCGAAGTCGCTGCCCAGCCCGATGACGAAGCCGACGATCGTTCCAAGCCAGAGCAGAAGCGTCGCGACCGTGCCGACTGCCAGCATCTTCTCGAGAATGATGCGCAGCCGGGGCTGCGGCTTCATGACGAGATAGACGAGCGTGCGGTCCTCAATCTCGTTGCCCAGCGCATTGGTCGCCAGGATGAGAATTGCGAGTGGCAGCACAGTTGGGGCGATGAAATTCATGAACAGGTCGTGGACAAATGCAACTCGATTGACCGAATCGCTTCCGATCAGGCCGATGAGCGCGAAGATCACCGGCACTGCCGCGAAGAGCGCGACGATGCGGACAGCTTTGCCGTTGGCGAGTTGCCGGAGCGTTAGTGCAGTGATTGGCAAGCGCGATTGCGATGAGCGCGTCGTCGTTGCCATCACCCACGCTCCACAACATATGCGAAGACACTCGCCAGCGATTCATCGAGGGCGGCGACTTCGTAGAGGTGGACGTCGTGATGCTTGGCGATCGCCGGTGCGATGCGGTAGAAGTCGCGCACATTTGCTGTTTCGACGACCAACCCCGGGGCGTGGTCGCCGCTGGGACTCTCGATCCGAACGCTAACAACGACCGGCGTTTGAACGAGCGCAGACGCGAGCCGCCGCGCATCGCTGCATCGCAGGCGTACCGAGCGCGCGTGCTCGTCGATCTTGTCACGGATCGCGCGGAAGTCACCGGCGGCTGCCAGCTTGCCGCGATTGATGACGAGGATGCGATCGGCGAAGCGTTCGACCTCATAGAGGACGTGCGAGGAGACGATGACCGTCTTGCCGCGATTGCCAAGCGCGCGGATCAGATCGATCAGGCGCGCGCGCTGCAGCGGATCAGTGCCATTGAGCGGCTCGTCCATCAGCAACACGTCGGGATCGTGAACCATCGCAGCTGCGATCTTGATCCGTTGGCGCATGCCCTTCGAGTAACCGCGCAGAGGGCGATGTGATTCCTCCTGCATTTCGACGAGGTCGAGCGCGCGATCCGCTGCAGCCCCCAGATCATCGAGCTTCTGCAGGACGGCGTTGAGCTCGACAAACTCGCGACCAGTCAGAAATGGATAGAGCGTCTCCTGCTCTGGAACCATGCCGAGGTGGCGATACAGCTCAGCATCGCCGCGTGCAGGTTTTCCGAGAATGCGGATGTCCCCCTGCGATGGAGCGAGCAGGCCAGTCAGCATCTCCAGCGTCGTCGACTTACCGGCACCGTTTGGCCCCAGCAGCGCGGTCACGCCCGGTTCGACGTGGAATGTGACATCGGAGACCGCCACGACGTCGCCGTACCACTTCGAGAGATTGCGGACGACGATCGTTGCGTTCGCGGGAGCATCCGGCATCGCCGTCGGTGATGCGCGTTGTGGTGGCGCGGCTGCTGTTTGCATCGCTAGTCCTCAGTCATATAGCGGCGATACATCACCAGTGCGGCGATGGCGACGACACCGGCGACCCCGACGAGATAGACGGGGCCATGCAAGTTGGCCATCGCGCCAGGATTTCCGCGCAGGATCCAGCTCGTGAGCGCATTGATGAGCTCAAGCGGGCTGAGCAGAACAATGAAGTCACGCAGCGAACCACTCATGGCCTCGAACAGCGCGTTGCTGATCGCCGTGATCAGCAGCAGGCCGCCAATGAACACGGCGCTGGCGATGCCTTTGCGGTCGACCAGCGCAGCGATGAGCAACCCGAGCGCGGTGTAGTAAATGCAGACTAGCGCGCTCCAGGCGGCGATCCGTCCAAGATCGCCGATGTGGTCGCCGAAGTAGCTGATCGGGCTGTTCGCCAGCAGCACCTTGGCAATGAACAGCAGTAGTGGCGGTCCGAATGCGATGGTCGCCATGAGCAGTGTCATCGCCGCGACCTTGGCCATCAAGTAATCGCCACGCGTGATCGCGCGCGAGAAGTAGAGCGACAGCACATTCTCCCGACGATCGTCGGAGAGCATCTCTGGCGCAAGGCCAGCGGCGAAGATGAGCAGTGCAGTCGAAATGAATCCGGCCAGGTCGGCGTAACTGAACTCGACGCCTTCCGGCAGGAAGGCGAGCAGGCCGGCGACGATCAGCACCGGTGAATAGGCGGCGATGTACAGAAGCGCCGGAATGATCTTTGACGTCCAGCGCTTGCGAATGCCCAGGCCGCGCTTGATCGAATAGATGACCAGCGCGCGCACTGCGTGGCTGCGACCGAGCCGCTCACCATCGTAGTGCGCATAGCCCAGGTCATAGACCTCGCCGTATGGCTGTTGTGGAGTGTCAGCCATGAGTTTCGCTTCCGTCCGTGTCGGGGGCGCTGCCAACGGTCTGGATGTAGACATCCTCCAGGGAACGCTCTCCTGCGCGGAGCTCGCGAAGCGGGAGTCCCATCTCGACGACGGTGTCGCGAATTGCGTCGAAGAGCAGGTCAGCATCGCCATTCATCGGGATCGTGATGTCGCGCTCGCGCAGGCGCGGCGTGAGTCCGCGCGCTGTCAGTGCCGCCGAGAACGCCGCCATGTCGCCATCGACGCGAACGACGATGTCGCCGCCGCCGCGCATGAGCTCGTCGATCCGGCCGCTAGCCACCAGTCGTCCGCGATCGACCATGACGACGTGGTCGCAGACGCGCTCGATGTCTTCGAGCAGATGTGACGAGACGACGACGGTGATGCCCAGATCGTTGTGAATGCGGTTGATCAGGCGCAGCATCTCGTCGCGCCCTTGCGGATCCATGCCGTTGGTCGGCTCGTCGAGGAAGACGATCTGCGGGTCGTGGACGATGGCTTGTGCCAACTTGATGCGTTGTTTCATGCCGGTCGAAAAGCCACGGATCAGCCGGTAACGCTCCTCGTCGACACCCACCTGATAGAGGACATCGTTTGCGCGCTGGCGGGCTGCGCGATGCGGCAGGCCACTCATCTCGGCCATGTGCGCGACGAAATCGGAGGCCGTGACATCGCCAGGCAGGCAGTCGGACTCCGGCATGTAGCCCACGCGCTCGCGGACAGTCGTCGCGGCGCTGGTGACATCCAGCCCGAGCATGATGGCGCTACCCGATGTTGGCCGAATCAGGCCGAGCAGGAGCTTGATCAGCGTCGACTTCCCCGCCCCGTTCGCGCCGAGCAGGCCGACCGCCGCGGGAGGGATGCTGATGTCCAGGCCATCGAGCGCGACAACCGGGCCGTAGCGCTTGGTCAGCGCGGTCGTCTCAATAAGTGGCTGGTTCGCCGTTGGCGCGCTCACCCCGTCTGCCGGAGTACGGTCGAGCCATGCTTCTGCCATGACTCCAGACCGCCGCGAACGAGCTCTGTTCCGGAGCGCAGCGTGATATCGCCGCCCTCGCCGCCAGCCCACACAGACACGACTGCATAGACGGCAACCTTGCCGGTCGCCATCATGGCGTCCACAGCGGCAAGTACCTGCTCCATGTTTGGGCCATTCGGCTCTTTTGTTCCGTGGTTGGGCACGTAGGACTCGTCCAGAATGTCAGAGTCGATGTGCAGGTACAGCAAGTCGCACTTGGCGGCCAGATCGTCGATGGCAGTCTGCAAGTCCTCGCCGGGGAATCCGGGCGCTGGTGCGGCGATGACGACATCGGTTGCGCGGATCAACCGCTCTTCCGGCTCGTCGAGATTGCGGACATCGACCATGACGATGCGGTCAGTCGGCAGCGGCGCGGTCTGCTTCGAGCGCTCACGCCAGTTCGGCCAGGCCAGTCCTGCCGAGACGGCGACCGGCATGCCACCGAGCATTCCGGAGAACGTCGTGCGCGGCGTATTGAAATCACCGTGGGCGTCGAGCCAGAGCAACCCGATGCGGGTCTCCGGTCCGTACGCCTGCTGGATACCGCCGACGACCCCCGGGACGTGGGCGCAGTTGCCGCCAACGACCAGTGTGGCTCGTCCCTCGCGCAGACCCTCGGCGACTGCATCAGCGATTTCGCCGCCGATGACGCCCAGATCCGTCGTTGGGTCGCCGGTGCGCGCCTCGTCGGTCAGGATCGGCTCGGTTGTTGTTGTAGACGCGAACGTATCGTAGCCCGCCTCGGCCGCGTAGGTCGGGATTGGGTCATCGTCAGGTGTCGCGAGACGTGTGCCGGAGTAGTGGATCGGAACGACGTGAAGCCGGAGTGCCTGCGTTGCTGTCATGCTACGCCTCTCTGTATGTCTCGCAACCGTCGGCGGTCATCGTACCATTCACAGATCTTGACGATACAGGATTGAAGGGACTCATCTTGGAGATCCGCGACCTTCGCGATGTCGGTTCGCTCGTGATCGATACTGCACAGACCCTCTCTGCAGCATTCGCGACCGGGTATGAGCCGTACGCGTGGCAGACGCTGCAATCGGCAGAAGCGGAAGTACGCGAGTCGCTGGCCGATGGTCATCTGTCGGTCATTGCTGTTGATGGTGATTTGGTCATTGGCTGGGTTGGCGGAATTCGAAGGTACCGCGGCTACACCTGGGAGCTGCATCCGCTTGCGGTTCATCCAGAATGGCAGGGGCGGGGCGTCGGACGGGCACTCGTGACGGCATTGGAGCAACGCGTCTATGCCGTTGGCGGGCGAAACATCTGGCTGACTACTGACGATGTTATCGGCTCGACGACGATTTACGGGCAGGACATTTACCCTGATGTCCTCGCACAGCTGGCACGGATGCAAGATCGAGGAAGCCGGATCAGCTTCTATCTCCGACTAGGCTATACCATAACCGGATGCATCCCGGACGCGCGCGCCCCCGGGCATCACGAACTTATCTTCAGCAAGCGGCTAGCCGTCTGATGGATTAACCGGCCGGACGGTCACCAGCGGCTGCCGTGAGCTGACGAGGTCGTTGACTGCGCAGTGAACGCGCTCTATCACGCCATTGAACGGCGCAGCCAGCACGATCTCGATCTTCATCGCGACCATGACCGCGAGGGCGTCGCCCTGCTTCACTACCGCGCCGGCCGTTGCGTGGACAGCGACGACCGTGCCGGGCATCGGCGCGCGGAGCACGCCGTCGCTGGCCGCGCCCGATTCCGCTCGCTGAATGAGCGGTCCGCTGCCGACCTGCCAGCGTCCGTGCACCGAGCTGACGTCGTAGGCATCGGCAGTGGGCACGATAGCAATTCCAGCCCGGACTGCGACGTTGTCATCCGGATCGACAAAATTGTCTTCCTGTTCAACCAGCACCTGCCAGTCCTCGGCCTGCCGTCGATAGGCAATACGACGCTGCCAGCCGTCGGCCTCATTGCCATGCAGGACATGGATAGCGTCGCCGACGATGCGGAATGGGCTGGTGTCGGACTGGACAAAGGCTCCGACCGCTGCCAGCTCGACCGCGCCGGGCGGTTCGTCGTGAATCGCAATGTCGTTTGCGGTCTGGACATCGTGCGTCATCGAGCGGAAGCGCTCATCGCTCAGCACCGCGCGGAGCCACGGTCGGTTCGTATCGATGCCTGCCACGCGGGTGCGTGCGAGCGCTTCCTGCATGCGGTCGATGGCGCTGGCGCGGTCCGGCGCGTGGACGATCACTTTCGCAACGAGCGAGTCGTAGAAGCTCGGCACGCTGTCGCCCGTCTGGTAGCCCGCATCGATGCGGAGGCCGGGTAGCGATGGCCAATCGAGTAGCGTGATCTCGCCCGGGCTCGGAGCGAAGCTATGCGTTGGGTCCTCGGCGTATAGCCGCGCCTGAATCGCATGCCCGCGTGGTTCGACAGGCTCTGGCAGGTCGTCCGAGGTGACGAGGCTCAACTGTGCGGCGACGAGATCGATGCCGGCGACCTCTTCGGTCACCGTGTGCTCGACTTGCAAGCGTGGGTTGACCTCGATGAATACCGGCGAACCGTCGTTGCCGAGCAGGAACTCGACCGTGCCAACGCCGCGCAGACCGACGGCGCGACCCATTCTGGCGGCGTACTCGTGCAGCGCCGCTCGGGCTGCTGCCGCCAGTCCAAACGCCGGGGCTTCCTCTATGGCCTTCTGATGGCGGCGCTGGATCGAGCAGTCACGATCTCCCAGCGCGACGGCGTCCTGTCCGTTACCGGCGATCTGGACTTCCACGTGCCGCGCTCCGGAAACGAACTGCTCCAGATAGACGCGCGTGCCCGCTGCTGATGCCCCCGCCTCACGCAAGGCTGACTCAATCGCCGACTCAACCTCGTCGGCGTGCTGGATCACTCGCAGGCCGCGTCCGCCTCCACCGCTCACGACCTTCGCCATCAGGGGGAACCCGATTGCCTCAGCGGCGGTGTGCCATGCAGCGCGTTCGCCCAGCGTCAGCGGTTCGCTGGCTGCCAGGACAGGAACGTCGGCACGCCGGGCTGCCTCGCGTGTAGCGACCTTGTCACCGCAAATTGCCAGTGTTTCCGGCGACGGGCCAACGAAGGAGATCTCGGCGTCCAGACAGGCCTGCGACAGGTCGGCGCGCTCGCTGAGGAAGCCGTAACCCGGATGCAGTGCTGTGGCACCGGCTCGCTTTGCTGCCGCAACAACCAGCGCTGGATCGAGCTCGCTGCCGGCCGGGCCGACACGCTCGACGCGCCCAATGGCTCGCGCCGCGTAGCTATCGAGGTCGGGATCGCCGAGCAGCGCGACCGGTTGCCAGCCGAGCGCCCGCGCCGTGCGGGCGATTCGGGCGGCGATCTCACCCCGATTGGCGATTGCGAGGACAGGACCGAGGCTCATGAACGAATCTCCGACCAGCGCGGCTGGCGCTTTTCGAGGAATGCGTTCATGCCCTCCTGGCCCTCGGGGTCGGCGCGTCGGTCGGCAGCGAGTTCGGTGCAGTGCTCGCGAAGCTGCGCTGGCGACAGGTTGCCGAACGCGATCACGTCGACCATCGTCTTCGTGTCGCGCATCGAGCCGGGCGCGTTCTTGGCGAACTGGCTCATCCACTCGGCAATGACGCCGTCCAGCCCGTCTTCGGCAGCTACTTGCTGAATCAGTCCGATCCGCAGCGCCTCGTCGGGACCAAATGGCTCGGCGAGCAGCATCGCCGCCTTCGCGTGATGCGGACCGACCGCACGCACGAACGACGGTCCGATCGCCGCCGGTACCAGCCCCAGCCGCGCCTCGGAGAGTGAGAAACGTGTGCCTTCGGCTGCGACAACGAGATCTGCCACTGCCACCAGGCCAATTGCACCGCCGAAGGCTGCCTTGTGGACGCGCGCAATGACCGGCTTCGGGCCGGTCGCGATCCGATCCAGCAGGTTATAGAGGCGCACGGCGTCGCTGACGACTTCGGGCCGATCTGACGCCACACGATACTGGTTGACGTCTGCGCCAGCACAGAAGACGGGCCCTGCGCCCGCCAGCACTATCGCGCGAGCCGCGTCATCGCTGAACGCCTGTTCCAGCGCTTCGGCGATTGCCTCGACCAGCTCGCGAGCCAGCGCGTTGCGCACCTCGGGTCGGTTGAGCGTCAGCCAGGCCGCGCCGTCGCGGATCTCATAGTGCAGGATCCCGCCACCAAATTCCTCAGACATCGTTGTCTCCTTCGTTTGCGCTCGGCGCAGTTACATCCGCAGCACGCCGATGGGTGAATCCTCAATCGGCGCGTTGAGCGTCGAACGCAACGCCATCCCAAGTACCGTCCGCGTGTTGCGCGGATCGATGACGCCGTCGTCCCAGAGTCGCGCCGTCGCGTACCACGGCGTCGTCTCCGCTTCGTAGCGCTCCTGCACCTCGGCGCGTCGTGCGGCGGCTTCGTCCGGCGACAGCTCGGCGTCGCGCGAACGGCCAATCGAGGTCAGCACTCCGGCAGCCTGCTCGCCGCCCATCACGCCAATGCGCGAGGTCGGCCAACTGAACAGGTAGCGCGGATCGTAGGCGCGACCGCACATGGCGTAGTTACCTGCTCCGTACGATGCTCCGGTGATCAGCGTCAACTTCGGCACGCGCGCCGTCGCGACTGCCGACACCATCTTCGCGCCATCACGGGCGATGCCGCCGTGCTCAGCCTCGCGTCCGACCAGGAAGCCGGTGATGTTCTGGACGAAGAGCAGCGGGATGCGCTGCTGCGCGCAGAGCATGATGAAGTGCGCACCTTTGCGAGCCGAATCGGCGAACAGCACGCCATTGTTGGCGACGATCCCGACCGGGATGCCGAACAGTCGACCGTATCCGCAGACCAGCGTCTCGGCATAGTCACGCTTGAACTCATCGAGCGCACTGCCGTCAAGGATGCGGTGCAGGAGAGGTCGCGGATCGTACGGCGTGCGCGGGTCGGGCGCGACGAGGCCGAGGATGTCCTCCGGGTCCTCGAGCGGCTCGCGCGTCGGCAGGATCTCCCACGGCGTGAGTGGGAGCGTTCGCGGCGGCGTCTGCATCAGGCGGCGCGCGATCTGGAGCGCCTCTTCCTCGCTGTCGGCGATGTAGTCGACGACGCCACTGATCCGGCCATGCACGTCGGCACCGCCCAGCTCTTCGGCACTGATCTCTTCGCCGGTCGCGGCTTTGACCAGCGGCGGCCCACCGAGGAAGATCGTGCCGTTACCGCGCACGATGATCGCTTCGTCCGACATCGCCGGGACGTAAGCACCGCCGGCTGTGCAGGAGCCAAGCACCGCAGCCACTTGCCGAATGCCCTCGGCGGACAGTTGCGCCTGATTGCTGAAGATGCGGCCAAAGTGGTCGCGATCCGGGAAGACTTCGGCATGCAGTGGTAGAAACGCGCCGCCGGAATCGACCAGGTAGAGGCAGGGCAGGCGATTTTGCCGCGCAATTTCCTGCGCGCGCAGATGCTTGCGAACGGTCATCGGGAAGTAGGTCCCGCCCTTGACCGTCGGATCGTTGGCGACGATAACGACTTCGCGACCATCGACCAGACCGACGCCGGTGACGATCCCGGCCCCAGGTGCATCGTCGTCATACATGCCGTTCGCGGCCAGCGTGGAGAGTTCCAGGAAAGGTGATGCCGGGTCCAGCACGCGGTCGATGCGCTCGCGAGCCGGCAGCTTGCCGCGCTGCCGCGAGCGTTCCTGAGCGCGTGGGCCGCCTCCGGCAGCTGCGCTGGTCAGTCGTCCGCGGAGCTCTTCAATCAGGCGCAGGTTTGCTTCGCGCCAATCCTCGCGAACGACCGTAGCCGTTGGACGTGTCACGTTGTGTTCGCCTCCCAGCGGCACCGTCCTGGTGCCCGAGCGCCCGGCCGCGTTGCCGGGCGCCAGAACGTTCATCCCGTCGCAGGAGTTGGGCCGGGATTAGTTATGCGGCGGTGTGGTCGGGTCCTGGAAGCCGAGCATGCTCTTGGTCATGCGAATCTCGCCGATGTGGTTCCACGAGTGCGCAACAGTGTGCTGCAGGCGTGATCCAACGCTGACCTGATTCCCCATCGCGGTCACTTCCCGAGCCAGCTCTTCGTCGGTCGCTTCGGCCAGATAGGCGTGGGTCTCGTCGACCAGCTGCTGGCGATAGCGCGCGAAGACCTCGCCATTGTGAACCAGCTCATCAACCTCGGCATCGGTGTAGCCGAAGCCGATCCCGAGGCCACGACCGCCCTTACCATCCGGGTTGTAGCCCAGCGCCTCGGCGTAGCCACCGCGATGCCAGGCGTCCTCACTCGGCGCGCCGCCCTTGATCGTCCAGTTCAGGTCCAGATCCCAGATGCGCAGGATGTGCCAGTAGATGAACCCGACCGGATTCAGGAATCCGCCCGGTCGCTTCGCGAGCGTCTCATCGTCCACTTCGCTCACCTGGTTGGTGAGCATCGTGACCATGTCGTCGATCTGCTCGCGGTAAATGTCTCGTGCGTCCACACAACCCTCATTCGCCCTTGGCGCGCGTGCGCCACCCACAGCATCCACCCCGATTGGCGGACGCTATTTGACCCTTGTGTCGCGCTCGACCGTGCCCGGCTGGGACCAGTCGATTGCGCGTGCTGTAGCGACGATCGTAAACATCATCGTCGTCACCGCTAGTCCAACCATAGTTGCATTGTATCCGTAACGATCGATCGATTGCGCAACTACGAATGCGCCGAGGCTGCTGCCCAGGAACAGTGCGAACGCGAACAGCGCAATGCCGGTCGCGCGCGCCGTCGGGGCAAGCTCCGTCGCGCGGGTCTGTAAGGTCGAGTGCATCAGGATGTAGGTAGACCCTGCCAGTAGCATGGCGATTGGGAAGACCACCAATGACGGCTGCAGCGTCGTGAGCAGGTAGGCGATGGCGACGCCGCTCCCGCCGATGGCGATCATGCGGCGCTCGCGGAGCATCCGCGCAGCTCGACCGATCACCCGGCCAGTGGCAACCGAAGCGATGCCGAACAGTGCGATGATGAAGCCGATCGCCACGTAGGAGTAGCCGTCGCGGTCGCGTAGCAGCGCGCCGAAGTACGCAAACGCGCCGATGGTGAATCCGCCCTCAACGAAGATGAGCAGCAGAAAGAGTGCGTGCCTGCGGTCAGCAAGGACTGCGCGATACGGTGTGAGCCGCGAGGTGAGGACAGTCGGTGGACGCCGCGCCGGTAGACCGCTGCGCAGCATCAGGATCACGATCACCAGTGCTAGTGAGCCGTCGAGCAGAAAGATGGTGCGCCACGAGATGACGGCTGCCAGAAACCCGCCGGCTGCCGCCGAGATCACTTGCCCGATCGCCGCCGCCATGACGGTGTAGCCGATGATGCTCTGACGCTCGCCATACGCAACCGTTTCGCCGATCCACGCGAGCGTCAGCGGGAAGACGGCTGCAGCGACCATGCCGGTGAGCAGCCGAAACAGCACCAGCGTGCGCAGGTCGGGCGCGATTGAGCAGAGCACCTCGCCGATCGCGAAGCCAACCAGCGCTGCGCAGATGACGCGGACGTGGCCAGTTCGGTCAGCCAGTGGTCCGTAGAACAGTTGAAAGAGTCCGTAGGGCAGGAGATAGGCGGTGACGATCAGCCCGGCCCGCCCGATCGTCACGTCAAGGTCGTCGGCGATGGCCGGCAGGATCGGCGTGATGACGCGCGAGTCGACCGAAACGACGAAGATGGCGGCGATCAGCAGCCAGAGCGTTTGTCGATGGGTCGACTCGCGCTGAGCGTCGATCACTCGCTCAGAAGCCGCTGTGCCACAGTCGGCGGGATCATCCAGCGTAGCCGTCCTGTACCCGGCGCGAGGTCGGCGTCAGGCAGGCCGATGCGCGCAATCGCGCCGGTCTTGAAGCCGATGCCGCAGTTCTGATCCTGATGCAGCAGGTGGCCAAGCAGCCAGGCGACGCCCGGCATGTGGCCGGCGGCCACGACCGTCTTCGGCTTGCCGTGGCTGGCGATCTCTGCCAGGACGCCGGCTGGTGATCCGCCGGGCGCAAGCTCGTCGCAGATCGTCGGTGCTGGTGCGCCCAGCCGCTCGGCGATGATCTCAGCTGTCTGTCGGGCGCGGACCAGCGGACTGCTCAGCACCAGATCGGGCGTCATGCCGAGCCGCGCCAGCAGGGCCGCCATCGTCTCGACCTCGGCGCGGCCTTCGTCAATCAGCCAGCGCATCTCGTCACTGGTGACGCGCTGATCGGCATGGTCGAGCGCCTTGCCGTGGCGGACGATGTAGATATCCATGAATCCGGTCTCCCGTAGTGTGCGATACCTAGCCGGCAAGCCCGAGCTTGACGATGCCTTCGCGCGCACCGCTGAGCATAAAGCCTGCGTCCGTCCCGGCGGTCAGATAGATGAAGCCCTGCTCGGCGCGGCGCAGCGCGTCGTCTGGCGTGAATGCCGCGAAGCCGGGGATCTTGCCGGTGTTCTTGCAGGCCTCGACAACCCGCTCGATTGCGCGGGCGTGGCGGTCGTCGTTGGCAGCGTCACGCGGATGGATGCCGAGCGACAGCGCCAGGTCGCCGGGTCCCACCCAGCAGCCATCGACGCCCGGAGTGGACATAATCGCTTCAGCGTTCTCGACCGCCTGAATGCTCTCTATCTGGACAGCGACGAACAGCTCATCGTTGATGCAATCGAAATAGTCCGAGCCATACCGGGATGCTGCGCCAGCGCCCCACGAGCGCGTGCCGGCCGGTGGGATGCGGCAAGCGTCGGCTGCAGCCTTGGCGTCTTCGGCGGTGTTCACCATTGGCACGATGATGCCGAGCGCGCCTTCGTCGAGCAGGCGACCGATCAGCGTGTAGTCGTTGCGCGCGACCCGCGCCATCGGCACCGAGCCACCGGCTTCGATCGCCATCAGCGTCAGGCTGACCTGCTCCGGGCCGAACGAGCCGTGCTGCGTGTCGATGAACAGGAAGTCTGGTCCGAGGCGGGATAGTTGCTCCGCCGCGATTGGTGACCCGAGCCCCAGCGTGTAGCCGAAGGCCGGTTGTCCCGCAAGCATTTTGCGCTTCGCATCGTTGGTCCGCATGGCATCACCTTTCGTATGTTCAGCATTCGGATTGCGTCGCGACACTATACTGCGATTTGAGACGTAACGGGGCGTGTCGCGGGGCAGCAGAGAGACAGGTGCAGGATGGACCAGGATCAGCAGCGCAATCGCTTTCGTGGCGTCATGCTTGGCAAAGCGGTTGGAGATGCGCTCGGCGCCACCGTCGAATTCAAGTCGCCCGAGGCAATCGCCGCCACCATTGGTGTGCATCGTGAGATCGTTGGCGGTGGGTGGCTGCACCTGCCGGCAGGTGAGGTCACCGACGATACGCAGATGGCGCTCTGTATCGCCCGCTCGATCGTCGAGCAGCAGCGCTTCGATCCCGACGACATCGCGGCCCGGTTCGTCGAGTGGTACCGATCTGACCCCAAGGACATCGGCAACACGACCCGCCACGCGCTGCAACTGCTGGACAGTGGCGTGTCATGGCAGGAAGCTGGCGCGCGCACACATGAGGCGATGCGCCCGCGCGATGCGTCGAACGGCTCGATTATGCGCTGTGCGCCGGTCGCGCTGATGACCTGGCGCGATGCTGAGCAGAACGCATCCTTTTCGGCTGATTCATCGCGAATTACCCACGCCAACCCGCTTTGCGTCGACGCCTGCGTCGCGCTCAATGCTGCCGTAGCGTCATTGCTCCTTGGCGAGACCGATCCGATCGCGGCAGCAGACAATGCGGCGTCGCTGGACGAAGTGCGTGAGGTCATCCTTGCAGCTGCTACCGCCACGCCCGGCGCGCTCCGTGCCGGTGGTTACGTGCTGGACACCCTCGGCGCGGCGCTCTGGGCTGTCACCAACCATGACACGCCGGAAGACGCGATCGTGGCGGCCGTCAATCTGGGCAACGACGCCGACACGACCGGCGCGGTCGCCGGTGCACTGGCTGGAGCGCGTTGGGGCGCTGAGGCGCTGCCATCTCGCTGGGTTGACGCGCTGCTCGGTGGCGAAGAGCTCGTCGCTCTTGCAGATGCGTTGATCGACCTCAGTTAGTTCGTGTTTCGTGATTCGGTGCTCTCTGCATCTGATGCCATGCGAACGAACCCGCTGACAGGCCGCAACGGGTTCGTTCGTGACGTCAGTCGTGCAATCAGGCTCGTCAGTCCTCGGACCACCACCAGCGGCGGCTGGTGTTCAGGTTGTCGCAGCCAGTCTCGGTGATGAGGATGTTGTCCTCCAGCCGCAGGCCGCCTTCCGGGTGCCGATACAGGCCCGGCTCCGGCGTCAGGAACATGCCCGGTCGCAGGATCGTGCGATCGCCGGTGAACAGCACCGGCGGCTCGTCGTTCGAAACGCCGAGGCCGTGTCCGCAGTAGGTGCTCGGTCCGCCGAAGTGCATCGACTGGTAGCCGTCAAAACCCTCGGCGTGCGCGGTCACGGCGCTCGCGGGCGGTAGGTGCGCGGCGCGGCCGCCCCGC
>JAMLIA010000080.1 GCA_023954495.1 Thermomicrobiales bacterium
GCGATGCGACGAGCCTAGGGGGCGGACGGTCGCCCCGAGGGCGGTTTCCCCCGCGAAAAAGGGGGCTAGCTGCGGCTTGGCGGCATCCGGTACAATGCCGGGCTACCACGCCGCTCCCTTAGCTCAATCGGCAGAGCAACTGACTCTTAATCAGTGGGTTGAAGGTTCGAGTCCTTCGCGGCTCACAGGACTTGCCGGAACCATCATGGTTCCGGCTTTTTCGTTCCTGCTTCCCGGAACCTGGAACGCTTTTTCTCTTGACAGTCTCACGTCATCATCATACGATAATCCCGATAACTTCAGTCGGAATTGAATGTGCATTGTTTCATTGTCGTGGCTGTGTGCCTTCGCGGCAGGTTCTTGCGCTTGGCAGCGGGAGTGGCAGTGCGCAGCAGAACGGATTGGTCACCATGACGACAGTGGTAGAGCGAAGCACGATTCGCCCTGCGGGTTGGACTGCGGAAGAGTGGCAGGCATTGATGAATGCCTTGACGCGCCGACGCTTTGTCGGCGGCGCGCTGGCTTCGGCGGCGCTTTTTAGCCTGGCGGCGTGTGGCCTCAACGACGACGACGCCACTGAAACGCCAACAAGCCGCACTGTTGATACCGCCCAGGGGCAGATCAGCGTGCCTGTATCTCCTTCGCGTGTGGTGAGTATCGACTACTTTACTGCCATCTTTCTGATTGAGTTGGGGCTCACTCCGGTCGGCGGGATTGACTATTCGTGGGTCGATGCATCGACGATGTTCCCGGCGTATGTCGAGCCACTCAAGGCACTGACTGACATCGGGCAGATCACGTCGACGGATATCGAGCAGGTTGTGACGCTGAACCCTGACCTGATCCTGGGCCCAACCCCGGGAAGTCGGTACGACAACTCAAAGGGTGCAATTGAACGGCTTGCGTCTGTTGCTCCGGTCGCGTCGGTCGACTTCGGGCAATCTGGCGATTGGCGCGATCCGTTCCGGCAGACCGCAAACTTCGTCAATCGCCTTGAGCAGCTTACACCACTCAAGGAGTCATACGAGGCCGCGATCGCCAGCACTAAGGACACCCACGCCGACGTGCTCGCCAATACTGTGGTCACCGTCATCGACTACTCGATGGACGGTCAGTTTGCGATCGACCTGCCGAAGTCTGGGGTCGGTGTTGTGCTGGCTGATCTCGGTGTTCATTTTGGTGCTGCCAGTGTCGATGATGGAACGAACAGCCGTTCGCTGTCGATCGAGCGATTGAGCGAGATTGGTGATTCAGATCTGATTCTGTTTCGGTCGGATTCCGACGGGAACCCGATCAGTGGTCTTGAGGATGTATTCACCATGGATGCCTGGAAGTCGCTAAACGCAGTGCAGACGGGCCAAGTCTACCCGGCGGCCTGGATTGACCTGTGTACCTACCGGTGGGCTGAATTGGCCATTAGTGAGTTCGCTCGTATTCTTGACCAGCATACGAGCGCCGAGGTCTGATTGCCACGCATTGTGGCTCATTCAACGCAGCTCAGCAGCCTGGCTGGTTGCAGGGACGAACGTTTTCAATGGACGTTCGTCCCTGCAGTTGTGCGCTACTCGCTGAGGGAGCCGGTCACCTCGCCGGCGCTTGCGATCGCATTGGTCACGGAGTCGGCAGTGATCGCGAAGTGCGATGCGTTCCACTTGGGTTGACCATCGCGCAGGACGATGACCTGCGGCGACTCGTGCTTCACGCCGGTACGTTCGGCAAGCGCCGAAGAGACATCGTGCGCCTTTGAGACATCGACCATCCGAGTTGGATACTCGACCTGCGCCATCTCCTTGAACGCGCGACCACTGATCGGACACCACGGATCGTGGTTAAACAGAACAACGGTTTCGTTGGCCGATTTCTCAAATGCCTCGTCGAGATCTGATACCGACGCGACCTGGGTGTATGTTTCCGGCATGTGATCCTTCGATCCACCGACGAATAACCTGACATCGCGCTTCGCATGAAGCGCGGGTGCATGGTAGCACGCGAAGGCTGTCTGGTTACGGCTGTCGGAGCGTCTTGAATGGATGGTGACTGGTGGGAGTGCGTGGGATTGTTCCGGCGATTGTGACCCCGTTCAACGTGGACGGCTCGGTTGACCACGAATCGCTACGTCGCGTGGTAGCCGACCAGCGGGCGGCTGGAGCGGACGGCCTGCTGACGCTGGGACTTGCAGGTGAGGGCATCTTTCTCGACTTTGATGAGCGCGCTGCCGTGCTGCAGACGGTGCTCTCGGCGGCGAACGATCTCCCGGTGCTGGCGGGCTGCACGGCCGACACGACAGATGAAGTGTGCAAGCTGGCGGCTATGGCCGTGAGTGCCGGTGCAGCCGAGGTGATGGTCGCGCCGCCGCGTCGGCCAGATTGGAGCGTGCAGCAGTTTCGCGATCACTTCGCAGAGATTGCAGCCGTCACAACCGCAGACGTCATGATTCAGGACGCGCCGTTTGCGACCGGCGTTGAGCTGGGCGTCGAATTCGTGCTGGATCTGGCTGCGGCGCATAGCAATGTCCGCTCCTACAAGGTTGAGGCGCTGCCGTACTGGACGAATGCGGTCCGTGCTCGAAGTGCCGTCGGGGACAAGCTGCGGGTGCTGGGTGGACATGCCGGCTTGTACATGATGGACGTGTTGGATTCCGAAGCTGATGGCCTGATTCCGGGCTGCGATGTGACAGGATCGCTAGTATCAATCTGGGACGCCTATAAGTCTGGCGATCGTGAGCGTGCGCAGCAAAAGCATCTGCAGATGCTGCCATTTCTCGTCTATCAGGCGCAGTCGCTGGGTGTCATTATCGGCGGAGCGAAAGCTGTGTTGCACGACCGTGGCGTGATCGCGACGACGGCTGCTCGTCTGCCCGAGGCGCGGCTGGACGAGGCGACGCGGGACCGGCAACTGGCAATCGCGCGTCAGTGTGGGCTGCTGCAGCGCGGTGTCTAGGAATCCGCTGTCGGGCGTGGTGCGAGGTAGATACGAATGCCGCGCCGCACGAGTCGGTTGATCATCGCCAGTCGCGTGTCGAGGCCGAGTTTCCCGAATGTCGGCAATACCTGGATCTCGTGCATCGCGGCCTTGGCCACGATCCATTCGCGGAACTGTTGATCGCTCATCTCTGCCGCAGTGATGTTTTCGGTTCCATCGCCATCATCTTTCGGCACGATGACGTACAGGTAGTGCAAGTCTTCGACGGTGAATTCGTCTGTGACGCTCATGCTATCCCGCTCCGGTTCCGACTCTTGCAGACAATGGCGTAGGCTAGTATAGCCGCGGCATGACAGTCTTGATCGTGCGCGGGTTTCCGTCGGAAGCAGCGACCGTAGGAGCGCCAGTGCATCCATATACTTTGTCACTACCAAAACAACGCCATTCATTGCTGCGGCGACGGGTGAAAATCGTAGCGACGCTGGGGCCCGCTGTTGCGGACCCGGCGGTGCTGGCTGAGATTATCGATGCCGGTGTCGATGTCGTTCGCGTAAACTGCGCGCACGGCACGATCGAGTCGCGCTTACAACAGATCGAATCGACGCGAAAGATTGCGCAGGCTCGCCGGCGGCACATACCCGTTCTCCTGGACCTGCAGGGGCTGAAGATCCGCACCGGCCCGCTCGAGACCAGTGAGCCGGCAATGCTCGCTCGCGGCACCAAGGTGCGGGTCTATCCAACGCCAGTAGCAAGCACCCGCGAACAGCTCGGAGTGACATATGGCGATCTGCTTGACGTTTCCGAGCCGGAGTCACGCATTCTGCTTGCCGATGGCCTCATCGAGCTCGTCGTCGAGGAAGTCTGCTCGGATCACCTGATTTGCGGTGTGGGTCGTGGCGGACCGCTCGCGGGGCGGCAGGGCGTGACCCTGCCGAACGTCCGGTTGCAGAATGCCAGCATGACCGAGCAGGACAAGGCAGATGTCGTCTTCGCGGTCGAGAACGGCGTCGAGTATCTGGGACTGTCGTTCATCAGCAGCGCGCAAGACATTACATCTGCCCGCGAATATGCAAGAGCGCTTGGCGCGACGCCCGGCATCGTGGCGAAGATTGAGCGACCGGCCGCGCTTGAGGACATGGACGCTATCGCACAAGTTGCCGATGCGGTGATGGTGGCGCGCGGCGATATGGGCGTGCAGCTGCCGCTGGAGCGCGTGCCGATTGTCCAGAAGGAGATCATCGCAGCGTGTAATCGCGCTGGTACACCGGTGATCACCGCGACGCAGATGCTGGAGTCCATGATTATGCAGCCGGTGCCGACGCGTGCCGAAGCGAGCGACGTGGCCAATGCTGTGCTGGACGGCACGGACGCGGTCATGCTGAGCGCCGAGACCGCAACTGGCCGGCATCCAGTGGCGGCCGTCGAAATGATGGAACGTATCATCAGTGAGGTCGAGCGACCGGGGACGATCCGGTCGGCGGCAGTCAGCCAGCTCCAGCCGATGGCCGATCCTGACAAAATCATCACCGACGCAATTGGACGAGCCGCGCGTGAGCTCGCAGACGCAGCGCCGATTGATGCCATCGTCGTCTTTACACTGTCGGGTGCGAGCGCGCGGCTCGTCGCGAAGTTCCGTCCGATTGTTCCGGTCATTGCCATGACCACCGACCCCTATGTCGCTCGCAAGCTCTCGCTTGTCTGGGGCATCCGCGCACTCGTCGCGCCACTCACCGACGACATTAACGACCTCATGCGCGTTGCGTCGCGCCAGATCGTCGAGGCTGGCTACTGCGAGTGGAAGGATGAAGTGTTGTTCGTCGGCAGTATTCCTATCTATCGAGTGAGCGGACGAACAAATCTCTTGCACGTCCGGACGCTCGAGGAATAGCTCGTGTGGCACGTTCTGTGCGCTGCGTGCGCTGACAACCGAGCCCTAATCGGTTTGACAATGAAACGTGGAGGAGGTGCGGATGAGCGACCGAGTATCGCCTGTCGATGACCAGACCTACAATCTGCTGCAGATTCTGACGAGCAAGCTCGAAGCACTGGCAGCCTACGATGTCTACGCCGGCGACATGGACGGCAAGGCGAGTGAGCTGCTCAAGCAGATCGCAGAAGATGACGCTCGTCACGTCGAGCAACTCGTCGACATGCTGGGCATTCGTCGCGCCTGATCAGTCATCTGACTTTTAGATCGCATGAGGATCGGGGTATCATCACCTCGGTCCTTCTGTTGTTTTGACAAGTCGAAGGTGGTGCCGTCGTGGAGTTGGTGGAAATCCGCGACCTGGATGGCCCGAACCTCTTCCTTCTCCGCCCAGCGATCAAGCTGGAAGTTGTCCTAGCCGATGGCGAAGGCGTTTCGTCGAGCGCACGCCGTGTGGCAATGGGCGTCCTGGGTCTGAACCTGCCGGAGTCATTGCAGGATGCGATGACGGATGTCGTAGTTGAGTTGCATCGCCGTACGAACCTGCCGACGCCAACAGTCGGGTGGCGCAGCCTCGACACGCCGCGCCATCATGTTCTGTTCTACCCCTGGGAGTGGCGCAGCGTTGCCGAGCGCATCGCCGAGCTCACCGTTGCGACGATGGAAGGCAGCCTCACACCCGCCGAAGTTGAAGGTCTCGCCGAATATCTGGCACGGGATCGTGAACGCGCAAATCAGCCCGAGCTCGTGCGCGACGATCAGCGCAGAATTCCGGCAATCGGGATCACCGGGACGAACGGCAAGACGACGACGACTCGGTTGATCTCGCACATCATTCGACAATCCGGGCAGGTCGTTGGCTGGTGCAGCTCGTCCGGCGTTTACATCGACGGCGACCTTGTTCTTGATGGTGACTACACCGGCCCCTCCGGCGCGCGGCGCGTGCTGGAGGATCCGCGTGTTGATGTGGCGGTCCTGGAGACGGCTCGCGGCGGGATTCTCCTGCGCGGTCTCGGCTATGAATCGAACAATGTCAGCGTCATGCTGAACGTCAGTGCCGACCATCTGGACATGCAGGGCGTCGAGACTATTGAGACACTCGCCGAAGCCAAGAGCGTCGTCGTCCGCGTCACGCAGCCGAATGGCGTCGTCGTGCTCAATGCCGACGACCCCCTCGTTGCGGCGCAGAAGGATCACGTCGACGCGGCGGTCATCTTCTTCACCCAGGACCCGGACAACCAGACCGTTCACGACCATCTGGCGACTGGTGGGCGATGCGTCGTCCGCAACGGTGATGATGTGCTGCTACATGCCGACGGGCGCACGACCTATCTGTTCAACATCGCCAATGCGCCGGTGACGTTCAATGGCCGAGCGCGGCATATGGTCGAGAATGTTCTGGCTGCGACCGGCGCATCGCTCGGGCTGGGGATACCGGCAGAGACGGTCGCCGAAGGTGTGGCGACGTTTACGCCCGATGTGCAACATAATGTTGGCCGACTCAACGTCTTTAATGTCAACGAGCGGATCGTCGTTGTGGATTACGCACACAACGAGAGCGGCCTGCAGGCACTCATTGATTTCAGCCGCTCGTTGATCGGCGACGGGCACCTGCTGCGGGTCGTGATCGGTACTGCCGGAGACCGGCAGGACGCGGTGTTCGAGGCTCTCGGCCACGTTGCAGCGTCCGGGGCAGATCGGGTATTCGTGAAGGAAACGCCGAAGTATCTGCGCGGACGCGAGGCTGGTGGCGGGCCCGCGATCATATGCGCAGCCATCGCCGCAGACGGCGCGAACGACCGACTCTATCAGGAAGTCCTGAGCGAGCACGACGCGCTGCTCGCTGCGCTCGACGAAAGCGCACCCGGCGATGCCGTCGCCGTTATGTGCGTTGAGGAGCAGTTGCGAATCTTCGGCGCTTTGCGTGATCTTGGAGCTGGCGGAGTGGAGTGCCGCATCAGGATCAACCGCCGGAGGCACTGCGGATGAATGAAGTCTGGGACACATCGCAGACACCGATCAACGAGGATACTCTGGGGCATCACTGCTTCGGTTGCGGCAGCGAGAATCCGCACGGGCTTGTCCTACGCTTCCGCGCGCTCGATGATGGGCGCGTCTGGGCGTCGTTTGTGCCGACACGATTGCATGAGGGCTACCTGGGCATGGTCCACGGTGGGATCACGGCGACAATGCTCGACGAAGCTATGAGTTGGGCAATCACAAACTCCGGCGACATCGCCGTCACAGCACGGATGGACATCGCGTTCCGCAAGCCGTTGGTCATCGGCCGCGAAGTGCGTGTCACCGCTGAGATCAGCAAGCGACGATCGCGCGCGATCGTCGCCAACGCGGAGTTGCGCGACAGCAGCACGGGCGATCTGCTGGCGCAAGCTGAAGGACGATTTGTCCGTGTCTCGGCCGAGCAGGCGGACACCTGGCGGGGCGCATATGGTGCCGAAGACGACTCGACATTTGCCGATGCTGTGCGGCGGACTGCTATGCGAAAGCATTGACCGGAATGTTTCGACTTCCGTATAGTCCAGCGCACAATACGAAACTCGGATCAGGGGCGTAGCGTGGTGTTGGTTGAACCAGGGGTGGGGCCGCTGCTGGCCATTGGCGGCGCGGAAGACAAGTTCGGAAATCGGAAGATCCTGCGGCGCTTTGTCGAGCTCTCGGGTGGCGAACAAGCGCGCATTGCGATCATTCCGACCGCGTCAGCCATCGATGATGCCGGCCAGCGCTACAAGGGCATCTTCCTGGAGCTTGGCGCTCGGGAAGCCGACGTCGTGTTTATCGGCGAACGCGACGACGCCAACCGCGCGGAGCTCGTGGACCTGGTTGAGCAGAGTACCGGCATCTTCATCACCGGAGGCAACCAGATCCGCGTTGCCTCGATGCTGGGAGGCACCGGCATTGCCAAAGCGATCGTGCGTCGTCATCGCGATGGTGTCACCATCGGCGGAACGAGCGCCGGCGCGTCCGTGATGAGCGCCATCATGGTCGCTGGCGGAGCGAGTGGCTCGACACCACGGCCACATTCCGCGACAATGTCTCCAGGCCTCGGACTGATAGATACCGTCATCATCGACCAGCACTTTCGGGAACGGGACCGCGTTGGGCGGCTCGTGACAATGGTCAGCTTCAACCCGGGATTGCTCGGACTCGGTATCGATGAGGACACAGCAGCGCTGATCTGGCCCGATGGCACCATGGAGGTGGTCGGGCGTGGGTCTGTCCTCGTCGTAGATGGCACGCAAATGAAGAGTGACGTGTTTCGGGGACGCGGTCGCCATCCGCTGACCGTCTCCAACGTCCTCGTCCACTTCGTCGCCGAAGGATGGCAATTCGACCTCGGTGAGCGGAAGGTCCTCGTCGGTTAGACCTCGACCGCCCACCGCCGCATCAAGTGACCAACGTGCCGCGCCGTCGGCACGATCAGGGAATGTTGGGGGGTGGCGATGGCTGTCGAAATCCTTGATTCCCGCGTCTATCGAGGACCGAACATCTGGGCGCGCGTCCCGGTGATCGTGTTGAAGGTGAACATTGGTGAGCTCGAGGACCGACCCTCGAACGTCATCGATGGGTTTACCGACGACCTCATCGGTCTGATCCCGACGCTCTACGAGCACTACTGCTCACTTGGCCGACCCGGTGGGTTCATTGAGCGACTGCGCGAGGGCACCTGGATGGGCCATGTCGTCGAGCATGTCGCGCTGGAGCTGCAGTCGCTGGCCGGTTCGGAAGGTACGCGCGGCCTGACTCGCTCGACCGACGAGCGCGGGATCTACAACGTTGTCTATCAGTATCAGCAGCCTGACCTCGGCAAGGCCGCCGGCGCGCTCGCTGTTCGGCTGGTCAATGCGCTGATCTACCGCAATGACGAAGAATTCAACTACCAGACGGAGCTGGAAACGCTGATTCGGCTGGCCGAGCGCATTGCCTATGGGCCTTCGACGAAGGCACTGGTTGACGAAGCTGACCGTCGCGGCATACCGGTCATTCGTCTCGACCCGCGCCGCTCGCTCGTGCAGCTCGGTCACGGCGTCCACCAGAAGCGCATCTGGGCGACGGTGACCTCGTCGACAAGTGACATCGCCGTCGATATCGCTGGAAATAAGCGCCTCACGAATCAGCTGCTGCGCGGTGTTGGTATTCCCGTCCCGCGCTCAATCACGGTCGGAGATGCTGACGAGGCGGTCGCTGCCGCTCGATCAGTCCGTCATCCGGTCGTCCTGAAGCCGCTGGATGGTAACCACGGTCGCGGCGTTCAGATTAATCTCCGCTCTGACGAGGAGGTTCGCGAGGCGTTTGCGGCTGCATATGCGGAAAGCCGCAATGGCACGATTGTCGTAGAGTCGTTCATCGTCGGCCGCGATTACCGCATTCTCATCGTTGGCGGCAAGATGATCGCCTGCGCTGAGCGTGTGCCAGCGCACGTCGTTGGCGATGGGCAGCACACTGTCCGCGAACTGGTCGATATTGCGAACTCGGATCCGCGCCGTGGCATCGGCCACGAGAAGGTCCTGACACGCATCACGGTCGATGATTCGGTCGTCGCGCTGCTAGAGGCGAATGGCTTCAGCCTTGACGCAGTGCCAGATGCCGGCACATTCGTGCAATTGCGCTTGACTGGCAACATGTCCACAGGTGGTATCTCGATCGACCGCACAGACGAGATTCACCCCGACAACGTTGAGATCGCCGAGCAAGCGGCACAGGTCATTGGGCTGGATGTCGCCGGCATCGACATGATCACTCCCGACATCAGCAATCCGGTGAAAGATACCGGCGGCGCAATCTGCGAAGTGAATGCTGGCCCGGGCTTTCGAATGCACACGCACCCGACCGAGGGCATTCCTCGTGACGTCGCGCGGCCAGTACTGGATCTGCTCTTCCCGCGTGGTGAGGCATCGCGCGTGCCGATCATCGCCGTCACCGGCACAAACGGGAAGACGACGACGAGCCGCATGATCGCGCACATTCTGCAGATGGCCGGTCGGCGCGTCGGTATGACAACCACCGACGGCATCTACATCGACGGCACGCAGATCATGCGCGGCGACATGAGCGGCCCGCAGAGCGCGCAGATGGTGCTGCAGAACCCGACCATCGATCATGCGGTGCTCGAGACCGCTCGCGGGGGCATCCTGCGATCCGGCCTCGGCTTCGATCGCTGCGATGTTGCTGTTGTCACCAACGTCGCCGGAGATCATCTCGGCCTGAACGGCATCAACACGCTCCGTGACCTGGCGCGTGTCAAGGCGGTCGTTCCGGCAGCGACGTTCCGTGATGGCCATGTCGTGCTGAACGGCGACGACAAGATGTGCATCGAGATGGAGTCGCGCTCTCGGGGCGACGTCATCTACTTCACGATGGATGAAAACAACGAGAAGGTTCGCGAGCACCTGCGGGCGCGTGGCAAAGCCGTGATCCTGCGCCAGACTGCCGGTGGTGAGGTCATCTTCCTGGCGGAAGGCAAGCGCGAGACGGCTGTGCTGGATGTGCGCCATATCCCGGCGACGTTCGAGGGTCGTGCGCGAGCAAACGTGAAGAACGCGCTGGCAGCGACCGGTGCGGCGTTCGGCTCGAACCTGCCGCTTGAGGCGATCCGGACAGGACTCCGCTCCTTCTCAACGTCGTTCTATCAGGCACCGGGCCGATTGAACCTGCTTGAAGTTGGCGGCTTCCGCGTCATCGTCGATTACTGCCACAATCCGCACGGAATGGAAGAGCTGGCGGAGTTCATTCGGCGGATGATGCCGAGTCGTACGATCGGCATGATCGCAGTCCCGGGCGACCGGCGCGACGAGGACGTGAAGCGCTTCACTGAAGTTGCAGCGCCAGTATTCGATGAGTTCGTTATTCGCGAGGATACGAACCCACGCGGACGAGAACGCGGCGAAGTTGCCGACCTGATTACGCAAACGCTGTACGACAACGGCGTTTCCGAGGATCGTGTGTCCGTCGTCCTGAACGAGCTGGAAGCTGCCGAGGCGGCGATGGATCACGCTAAACCTGACGATCTCGTGGTCCTGCTTGCTGATAAGCCTGCCGAAGTCTGGGAGCTGGTGGTCGCGCGAACAAGTCGGGCTGCCGTAGAGCCTGCTTCCTGACCGACACAAGCACACGAACACGACAACGGCTCCGCGAAGCTTTCGCGGAGCCGTTGTCGTGCCTTCAGATACGACGTGGTTACTCTTCGAAGTACCAGTTGGCGATGTCGCGCACGTCCGGCGTCCATGGTGATGGATTGAAGCCCTTGAGCTTCTTGGTGTTGGCCGTGACGTCGGTTCGGGCGACGAGCGGCACGACGACGACTTCGTTTACGAGCAGGTCATTCATGCCGAAGAACAGCTCCACCTGCTTGGCCTCATCCAGCTCGGTGAGCGCCGCCTGGTACAAGGTGTTGTACTCCTCGTTCGACCAGCGATGGATGTTCGGCCCCGCCCACTGGTTGGACTGCTGGGCGAGATCGACAGGCGGATTCAATGACTGCCAGGCGGCCATGTAGCTGATCGGATAGGGACTTGCCGGGCCATCGGTGAACATCTCGATATCGGCGTAGAAGTGCGCCGCAGTATCCGGGTTGCCGGCGTCCGACGAGAAATACACACCGGCGTCGATCGACTTCAGCTCAGTCGGGACGCCAATGGCTTCCCACCCCTGCTTGATGATCTCCTGTGTCTTCTGGCGCAACGGGTTGATGGTCGTCTGATAGAGGACCTTGATCTCAACGCCGTCCTTCGCACGCGGACTGCCGGTCCAGCCAGCGTCTTCCAGAATCTGCTTGGCCTTTTCGAGATCGAATTCGTAACTCGTGTTCGTCGAAGCGAACTTCGCCGGCGCGACGAGAATATTCCCCGTCGCTTCGCCAGCTGGGCCGTACAGCTCTTCGGCGACGGAGTCGCGGTCTGATGCGACCTTCAGCGCCTCACGCACAGCCTTGTCGCTCAGGAACGGGTGCTCGGTGCTTGGCTCCGAGCGCGCGCCATCGACTTCCTTGTTGGGGTCTGCGAAATTGACAAGCAGACGCTCAACGTTGACACTTGGCGTGTTCAGCAGGTCGCCAGAGTCGCTGCCCTCGGCCATCGGCACGAGCACCGACTTCTCGACTTGCAGGTTCCACGCCCAGTCGGTCTCACCGGTCTGCAACGCAGCGCGGGCGGCTGCCGTCGCATCTCCACCGCCTTTGAACTCAACTTTCTGGAAGTACGGCTTGTCGGCTTCCCGGTAGTTCTCGTTGATCTCGAAGTTGATGACGTCGCCGGGACGGAACTCCGCAACGACATAGGGTCCGGTGCCGATTGGCTTGAGGTTGAATTCGGCGTTTCGCGCCTTCTCACCGGTGAAATCCTTGAGGATGTGCTGTGGGAGGACGTGGCCGCCAAAGCCTGTCGCGAATGGCGAGTACCAGCCCGGCGCTGGATCGGCGAACTTGAGCGTGACCGTGTAGTCGTCGACCACCTCGACATCAGAGACCGACAGATACTTGGCGATCGTCGTCGTCGCCGCAGACTCGTCGGTCGTGAACTCCCAGGTGAACTTGACGTCGTTGGCGGTGAATGGCTCACCATCTGACCAGACGATGCCCTGCTTCAGCTTATACGTGACGCTCGTGCCGTCGGCAGCAACACCACCATTGTCAATCGAGGGGATCTCGGCTGCCAGAATCGGCACGAGATTGCCTTCGATGTCGACGTCGATCAGCGGTTCCAGCACCAGCGACGCTGCTGCGGAGTCCTTCGTGCCCTGTGAGAAGTGAGGGTTAAGGCTGGTTGGGGCCTGCCAGTAGAGAATGCGGAGGAGTTCAGCCTTGCCGCGGCCATGCCCCGGCTCATCAGTCGAACCGGTGGAGCCGCTGGAATCTGCTGTTGGGCTTGCTGCTTCGCTGGATGCTTCGGTGGGGCTGGATTCGGCAGGTGCTTCGGTGGCTTCGGATTCTGCGGGTTCGGTCGCTTCGGCTGCGCCGGAGTCAGTCGTTGCTGCTGGTGCTTCCGTGGGTTCATCGTCATCACCGCCGCACGCTGCCAGCAAGCCTGCGATGACTGGAGCACTGAGGCCGATCGCCATGCCTCGTTTCAATACGGAGCGCCGATCGAGGCGATTGCGGAGGAGATCGTTACGGAGTGCATCGAGGTCTTGGAGTCGGTTGTCCATCCTTGAGAGTCCTCCCTCGTTCATCGTTGATGCGAACGTGGTGCCGATCCACTGAAGATGCGGATATTGGCAGTATGAGTACGCCTTCGCTTAGCGCGACAGGCATCTCTCCGTACCGGCCGAACGATCCGGCATGCGGGCGCATCCGGTCCGTATGTGGCGGTGGTCGATAAGCGTCGAGGTGTGAAACGCTCTCGACATGTACAACCCCGAGGAGTGACTGTCCTCCCAGCAGCCCAAGTGGGATGTGCACAACGCCAGCAGCCTTACGGCGTACAGGACAAATTCAATTGGCCAGGATCCGGCATGAATATATCAGATGCGCGATCGTTCGCGTAGCAGCTTGCGCACGGGTGAAGTTGATGCCGTATATCAACTGTACGATGCAAATCCTTATGTGGATGTGTGAGGGCCAGTCAGTCGCGCAACGATGGATAGCGAATGGCCATTCCGATGAACAGCAAGATCGCCAGCGCACACGCCGCAGCAGTGGCGATGGGCGCGCCGACCTTGTCAGCGAGCGCGCCGATCGGCAGTTGTCCCAGAGGAAGCATGCCCCAGGTCAGCAGATAGATCGACAGGACACGACCGCGAACGGCGTCGTCGACTCGCAGCTGCAGCACCGTCTGGTTGATGGCGAGGTACGACGCGCTGACGAGTCCGGCTATGAAGAGCAGCAACCCGGCAGCGACGATGATCGACGTAAAGGCAAACACGATGACCAGCGCCGCGAACGCAATGGCACTCCAAACCTGAATGCCGCGTACGTAGCCGAGCGCTCGCCAGCGTGCCACTGCGAGTGCACCAAGGACACTGCCGCTGCCCGAACACGCCATCAGAACGCCAAGCCCGGTTGCCCCGAGGCCCATTTCATCACGCGCAAACACTGGCATGAGGTTGATGTACGGCATGACCAGGATCGTCACTAGCCCGGCGAGCAGGATCATGCCCTTCAGGAATTCGTCGCGCGCGACAGCCTCGACGCCCTCCATGACGTTGCGCCACAGCGAAGCCGACCGGACCGTGATGTCGGAAACCATCTTCGGTAGTTGCGCTGTCCAGAGCAGGGCCAGAATCTGCATCGCCGCCGCGACCGCGAACGTCCCGGACACACCGACGATGGCGATGAGCACGCCGGCGAGCGATGGTCCGACGACGCGTGTGGAGTTCTGTCCCGCAGCGTTCAGCGCCACGGCATTGACCAGGTCCTCACGCGAAACGAGGTTGGGAACGATGGCATTGCGCGTTGGAAAGACGAACGACATGATCGTGCCGTAGACGAATGCCAGCGCGAGGATCGACCACGGTCGGATGGCACCGGTGGCGATCATGATCGCAAACACGGTCGCGATGACCATGATGCCCGCTTGAGCGGCCATGAGCACCGTGCGGCGATCAACCCGATCAATCACAACGCCGGATGGAATCGCAAAGATGAGCAGTGGGATGCCACCCGCAAAGCCTGTGAGCCCGACGAACAGCGGCGAGTCGGTCTCTTGCAGTGCAAGCCAGCCGACCGCGATCTGATACATCCAG
>JAMLIA010000081.1 GCA_023954495.1 Thermomicrobiales bacterium
CTCACACCGGAGGTCACAGACGGGCGGCAGGGGTTCATTCACCTGTATTCGTTTACCGGCGGCGCAGCATCGGCGGAGATGCGGTTCGCACTTCGTGACTTCGAGCGCGACGGTCTTGCGGCCCACGGCGAGCTGCTGCAGAAGGTCTGCGACGCCGTGCAGGCCAGCGAGCCGCGCGCCAGGATCTCCTGTGAAATCACACCGCAGTACCGCAACATGCGCTACTGGCTGGAAAACGATATGCGTCCGGTCGAGCTCGCGCGTCAGGCATGTCAGGAGAGCGGGGTGGAACCGTTCTCATCACCCACGCGCGGTGGCACTGATGGATCCAGGCTGACCGAACTCGGCGTTCCCACACCGAATCTCTTCACGGGGATGCAGGCGTTTCACGGACCGATGGAGTGGGTAAGCGTCCAGGACATGGCCAGAGCGACCGACATGTGCGTGCGGATCGCCGAACTGTGGGCGCTGGGGTAGAGAAAGGGAGGGCCGCCAATCACCACGATCAGATTGTCGGCCGAACCGGCGGCGCGACAGCGAAGCGATTCCAACGGCATTCAGTATCGAGCCGCACGGTAACCGAGCGGTAGGGGGAAGATACCAATGAGTGCATCAGAGTCTGCGGCAAAGCAAGCAGAAGAGCCGCGGCGCGGGTTCACCGAAAAGATGCTTGACGGCATCGAGAAGGCGGGGAACAAGGTTCCTCACCCTGTCATGATATTCGTTTATCTGATCCTGTTCGTCATTGTCCTGTCTGTTATCCTCGACGTCCTGAACGTCGCCGTCACCGAAGAAATCATCGTCCCGGCGGAAACGACGATCTCCGAGGAATACAACATCCTCGGCGGCACGTCCGAATCGATCATTACCACGCCTGAGGGAGAGATTTACCCAGGTGACTTCGTCATCAAGACAGAGCGCGTCGAAGTCAAGAGCCTGCTCTCGATTGACGGCCTGCGATTCCTGCTGACGTCGTTCGTGAACAACTTCGCCAGCTTCAGCGTCGTCGCCGTCATTTTCGTCGCCATGATTGGCATCGGCGTCGCTGAAGAAGCGGGCTTGATGGGAGCTTCAATCCGGAAGCTCGTAGCTGTCGCACCGAAGCAAGCGCTGACGTTTATCATCGTTCTGATCGGCGGTATCTCCAGCGTCGCCACCGACGCAGGCTATCTGATCCTGATCCCGCTTGCTGCGGCGGCATTCCTCAGCGTGAAACGGCATCCGCTCGCCGGCATCGCTGCCGGTTATGCAGGTGTGAGCGCGGCGTTTGCGGTCAACGTCCTCATTACGCCACTCGATGCGATGCTGACCGAAATCACCAACGAGGCGATTCAGATCACCACTCCGGGCGGGTCGATCTCGATCACCGCGAACATCATTTTCTCAATCGTGTTCACGATCCTGATGGCAGTCGTCATCACGTTCGTGACAACGAAGGTGATTGAGCCACGGCTCGGCGTCTACGATCCAGCCGATGCGGGCGAAGACACGAGCGCGGTAGCCGAGATGGACGTTGACCACGCAGTCGAATCGCGCGGGTTGCGCTTCGCGCTCTTCGGTGCGCTGGCCGGCATCGTGTTCTTTGCTGCAATGACTGTCCCACCGGGCGCGCCACTTCGCGATCCCGTTGACGGAGCGATCATTGGCAACACCCCGTTCATGGACAGCCTCGTTTTCATGATCACCGTGCTCTTTCTGCTTGCTGGCCTCGGCTATGGGTACGGCGCACGCACGCTTACAACGAGCAACCAGGTCATTGCAGCGATAACGAAGACCTTCGCCAGCCTGTCTGGCCTGATCTTCATGCTTCTGGTCATCAGCCAGTTCATCGCTTACTTTAACTTCACCCGCATTCCGCAGGTGCTCGCCGGAGCGATGGCTCATCTCCTTGAGAGCGTCGATATCGGCGCATTGCCGCTCCTGATCGCCTTCATCGTCGTGATCATGCTGCTCGACATCATCATCCCGGGGGCGATGCCAAAGTGGGCCATCTTCGCGCCGATCTTCGTGCCGATCTTCACGCGGCTCGGCATTGCGCCACAGACCGTACTGGCTGCCTATCGCATCGGCGACTCGCCGATGAACGTCATTACGCCACTGATGGTCTACTTGCCGTTCATTGTCATTGTCGCCCAGCGTTACCAGAAACAGGCAGGTCTCGGGACAATCATCTCGCTGATGATTCCGTACACGCTCGTCGTCATGGTCTCGTGGATCCTGCTCTTCATCATCTGGTACTTCATCGGTATCCCACTCGGCCCCGGCTATCCGGTGAAGCTGTAGGTGCGGGACGGCAACGAGAGATCGAAAGGACGGATTGGGATGAGACGGAGAATCATCAAACCCGCTATCGTTCTCGCTGCGCTCGTCGCACTGACAACAGTGCTGGCCGCATGTGGGACAACCGGGCAGGCCGCACGATTGCTCGACTCCACATGGGAACTCGACGAGCTGCATGGCCAGGACGCGATCCGCAACGTGCTGGTGTCCATGACGTTCGCAAAGGACGACAAGCTCACGGGCACCGGCGGCTGTAATCGATTCGTTGGATCATGGAAGCATAGCGATTCACGCAACCTGGATCTGACGGCCGGCGGCTCGACGCGCATCGCCTGTGAAGAAGCGATCATGACGCAGGAACAAGCGTTCTTCCAGGCACTTGAGGACACTGCCCGCTATCGACTCGACGAGGACGAGCTGGAGCTCTACAACGCCGACGGCGTCGAGATCGCAGAGTTTGATCGCATCCGACCAACCGAGTTGACCCGAACGCAGTGGCAAGTCGTCGCCTTCAACAACGGCCAGCAGGCAGTCGTCCCCGTGCTCGACGACTCAACGCTGTTGACGATGTTCGACCCCGATGGCACGGTGAGCGGTCAATCCGGTTGCAACACGTTCACTGGCGACTACTCACGTGGCAGTGACAGCTCAATGGAAATCGGCGAGCTCGCCCAAACGCTGATGGCCTGCGACCAGCCGATCATGGATCAGGAAACGCAGTTCCTGGCGGCGCTGAAGCAAGCCGACACTTACGAACTCGGCAAGGGCACACTGGATCTGCGCGCGGAAGACGGCTCATTGCTCGTCATGTTCCGCGAATCAAACTAGCGAGTTACGAACCGGGAGGTTGTGTGCGCGACACGGCGTCCCGGTTCGGGCTCAACAAGGAGGCATGTTGATGCCATTCGGACCTATCGAGCTGCTGGTGGTGAAATTCCCCGGCAACCAGTTCACCGGTGAGATCATCCCCGCGATGCAGGAGCTGACCGATCACGACATCATCCGCATCGTCGACATCCTGTTCGTGACGAAGGACGCCAACGGTGCCGTGACCGAGCAGGAGCTGAGCGATCTCGTCGACGATCTGTACGCAGCCTACGACCCGGTCGTCGATGATGTGAACGGTTTGCTCACCCACGAGGACGCCGAACAGTTGACCGCGTCCATGGACAACAATTCGTCAGCCGGCATCATGCTCTTTGAGAACGTCTGGGCCAAGCGCTTCGCCGACGCCGTCGCGAACGCGAACGGCGAGGTAATACTGAACGAACGCATCCCCCGGTCCGTGATCGAAGAGCTTGTCGCCTCCTACGACGAATCAGAGGCCTGACACGACCGTACATATCTCAAGAGAGGACAAGTCAGCACATGATCAGAAGACGACCAGCCGCACGCTCCGGCCCGAGCCTCGTCGGCACGATGGCGCGCACTGCTGTCATCGCCGGAACGGCGACTGCCGTTTCCGGCAACGTCGCCGCACGCGGCGCACAACGAGCGCAGGCGCAGCAACAGCAGAACGCCGCGCAGCAGGCGGCGATCAACACCCAGGTTGAGGTTGAGCAGATGCGCCAGCAGATCGACTCGTTACAGGCGCAACAGGTGCAAGCAGCAGCAGAACCCGCAGCTGCGCCAGCGGCAGGCGGTGCGGACATGATCGCGCAATTGCAACAGCTCGGTGAATTGCGAACTGCCGGGATTCTCAACGACGCAGAGTTTGAAGCCGCAAAGGCACGAATCCTGGCGGGCTAACAACGCACACGCAGCCTCGGCTGCTCAATCTGTCGAAAGGGGAACGTGCATGGGGGATATCATCATCGGCCTGGCACTCATCACAATCGGGCTGGTTGGTTGCCTGTTGGGTCTGCGCGTCTTCTTCGTGGCGTTGCCGATCATCGGCTTCGTTGCCGGCTTCTTCGTTGGTGCCGCGGGCATCGCCGCAATTGCGGGTGATAGCTTCCTGGCCAACACAACCGGCGTTATCGTCGGATTCATCGTCGGCCTCGTGTTCGCTGCCGTGTCGTACTTCTTCTGGTACTTCGGCGCGCTGCTTTCGGCGGCTGCCTCTGGCGCGCTTCTCGGCTCGGCGCTCATGGAGATCATCGGCGTCAGCTCGGGCGTTGCCGTATTCCTCGTCGCGGCGGCTGTTGCCCTCGTATTCTTCATCGGCGCGATGGTGCTGGCGCTGCCGATCTACGTCGTCATCATCAACACAGCGTTCGCCGGTGCCGCGGGCATCGTCACTGGCCTGCTGCTGCTGTTCAACCAGATCGATCGCATTGACCTGAACTATGGTCTGGCCTGGGCAACGGTCGAAGAATCCTGGTTCTGGATGATTGCCTGGATCGTGCTTACCGTCATCGGCATTCTCTATCAAATGCAGTCAATCGCGTCAGTCAAACTGCCGGAAGACCGCTGGACGCAAGCCCAGCAACCTGCCTGACGCCATTTGCACTGAGCTCCTCATGGTCCAATTCGTGAGGACGTGACGAAACGTACGCACCCGCGCCCGACATTGTCAGTTCCCGGTCGGGCGCGGGAAGCATGGAGATGTATGAGCTGGCCGTTCACTCAAGGCAGATACCATCCGCGAATGACAATGCACAAAGCGCAATCAATGCTGAATTGAGAGACAGAGAGTTGTCATAATCTGGCGACGCGATTCAGACAAGGATGAGGTGTCATGGCTGACCAGCAACGCCCACCAAACAACGGCTCCGGCGACGACGAGCTGGAGCAGGTAGCCGAGCAAATCGAGCGCAACGCGACCAGTGAAATCCCGGCGGCAGACCAGCCCACGACGGCGCTTCCGCAGGTATCACCGGCCGCCGATCCGCCCGCATATGAGGAACTGCCACCGGCCGAAGCGATGGCCCCACCAGCAGGGGGAGGGGAGCCGCCGTACGAGCCGCCCCCCGGTGGTCAGCCGCCCATCCCGCCGGGCGGCGGCGGCATCGACCGCTGGATTCTCGGCGGGATCATTGGCCTCGCCGTCATCGTCCTGATGGGTGCGATCTACCTGTTCGCGCTGAAAGATGATGACGATACCGCCGCCGAAGCGACCGCAACCATCGAAGCACCAACGGCGACGCTGGAGGCGACTGTCGAGCCGACGGCAACCGAGCCGGAAGCAACCGCGACCGAAGAGCCAACGAATACGCCTGAACCAACGGCGACGGACGAGCCTGAGCCGACGGCGACACTTGAGCCAACGGCAACTCCCGAAGAGCCGACGGCAACTCCAACGGTCGAGCCGACGGCGACCCCGACCGAGCCAGCTCCCGAGCCAACCAAGACGCCGGTGCCAGACACGCCAACGCCAACGCCTGAACCTGAGCCAACAGCGACGGACGTGCCGAGCGCGCCAACACCAGAAGCTGGCGTTGAGGTCTACCGGGCCAATTGGTCAGATGGCGATGGCGGCTGGACACTCGCTGAAGGCTGGGATGTCGAGAATGGCAACCTGGTCGCCAACGGCGCTGAATCCGGCGCTGTGCTTGCTGCGTTCCAGCCAACCGGCGAGAACTACGCAGTTGAGGCGCAAATGGCAATCATCGGCAGCAACGACTGCAGCGAGATCGTCGGGCTAATCGTCCGGGCTGCCCTGCCACAAGACGCGGAAGCGTCTGCCGCCTCCGGCATCGTCGGCGGCGCGTGCGCGCACGAGTGGCAGATTGCCCGTGTGAACAACGGCAATCGCGACACGCTGGCCAATGGATACCGACCGCTCAACGACCAGATGCATACGTATCGGCTGGAAGTCGACGACGACGATGTGCTGCTGTTCATCGACGGCAAGTTCATCACCGAGCTCGATGACGTAGCGATGGCGGCGCAGGGCCGCACCGGCATCTACCTGAACGGCCAGGTCCGCGCAGTCGTCCAGAGCTTCGTCGTCTATTCGCTCGACAATTGATCCAAGACCGTCCGGCGAACTGATTCAATCAGTGGTGGGCGCTGCATGATGCCGCGCCCACTACTACAGATGCGGAGAAAGGCGATGCAGCAGTGACGGCAACCACCGCTGATGATGAGCCGGTTCCGCCGCCAGACGAACCCCAACCATCGAACTTCAACGACCTGTTTGGCCGCATCCGACGCCCATCAAACGGCGGCGGCGCGGCGGCTGCCTCACGCCGAATCTATGAGTTCGACACCGATCGGCGCGGCGCTCTGGAGCGCTACGCCGTCCTGCTCGTCATCGCAACCTTGCTCGCTACATTCGGACTCTACAAGGACGCTGCCACCATCATCCTGGCCGCCATGCTCATCGAGCAGGTTGTCGTCCCCATTCTCGCGTTTTCGTTTGCACTGGTCACCGGCGATCCACGTCGGCAGATCAACGCCGCGATCGTCATCGCCGCCTCGGCCGGCGCAACCATCGGCATCTCCTGGCTCGTCACTCGCGCACTGCTCTCCGACCGCATCGCCGTGTCGAGCCAAATCATCGCCAACAGCTCGCCGAATCTAACCGACCTCGTCGTTGCGCTGGTCGCTGGTGCCGCCGGTGCTTACACCATTCTCAATCGCAACCGACTCACCGCACTGCCGGGAGTTGCCGTCGGTCTCTCACTCGTACCACCGCTATGCGCTGCCGGACTGTTGCTCGGCCGCGGCAATACAGCATTGGCCGGTGGAGCACTCCTGATGTACCTGACCAACCTGGCAGCAATTGTGCTCTCGGCAGCATTGGTTTTCGTGCTTTACGGCTTCTTGCCACGCGGCAGACTGCCGCGCCAGATCAAGATCGGCTTCGCGATGGCAGCTGTCTCCGTCGCGTTGGTCGCCTATCCTCTCTGGACCGTCACCGCCGCGATCGTCTCAAATGCGCGCGACGAATCGGTTGTTCTTGACATCACCCGTCAATGGGTCGCGCCGACCGTCTTTGAAGTCGAGTCCGTATCACTGGACGGAGAAGATGTGGAAATTGTGCTGAGCGGCCCGACCGCACCGGCGACCGTCGACAACCTCGCGCAGCAGATCTCGTACGAGCTTGGTCGCCAGATTGATCTGCATGTCGAGGTCTATCAACGCTTCACTGTCAGAGCGACAGGCGGGGACTGATGCACGGCGGCACAGCGCGGCTTGAAGGCACACACATGTGATGGGGGAGCTACAGGCGGCGGAGGCTATGCACCCGCGCCCTCAGCACATGTCTCCAGCACTGAGGGCGCAGCGCATCGACAGTTGACTCACTGATTCTCGAAGTACTGTCGGTTCAGACCAAGGAAGCTTGCCCACTGCTCGGGCAGGTCATCCTCAAAGAATATGGCTTCGACGGGGCAGACCTCGGCGCAGACGCCGCAGTCAATGCACTCGTCAGGGTTAATGAAATACTGCTCCGAATCGTCGTCGGAGTGGATGCAGTCCACCGGGCATACCTCAACACAGGAGGCATCCTTCACCCCGATGCACGGCTCGGCGATCACGTACGTCATCGTACGGTACCTTTCATGGCTTGGTCCACTATATGAACGGGCATTCTGGCTTTCCAGCTTGCCATATCATGCGCACGTTGGCCGCAGTATAGCACGCGATATCGCGCGTCCTGCCGCGATTCTGTGCGATCAGCCGCCAAAACGGATGCGATCACTCGCTGCCCAGACCTCGCCAAGAACGGGCCATGCCTCGTCATCCGACATGCGCCGTGGCTTGTGATAATCCTCGATCAGGATCGGCACGAGGTCGAGTGCCAGCAGCGTGTCACCACGCATCCAGACATCGGCCATCATGCCCTGCTTCGTCTCTATCGACCACTCCTGGTCGAAGACGAAATTGCCCAGCGAATACACGATCGACTTGCCCTTGTACGTCTCTACCGCCTGGACCCAGTGCGGGTGCGAGCCCATCACCATTGCCGCGCCCGTGTCGATCGCGACCTGCGCGAAGTAGCGCTGCTCTTCGGTCGGGTCGTAGACGTACTCGATGCCCCAGTGGAAGAAGGGGATGACGATGTGTCCCGCCGCCAACTCGCGCCGGATATCCTCAACAACCAGCCAATCGAGCAGCGGATTGGTGCCCGGACTGTCTGCCTCTGCACCATCCCACTCGTCGCTGATCCCGTTGTAGCCAAGGAACGCGTAGGTCACCCCGCCGACCTCGACGACGGATGCCTGCCGCGCTTCCTCGATATTGCGACCAATGCCGAAGTGTTTGATCCCCGCTGCATCCAGCAACGCAGTCGTGTCTTCCATTGCGACCGGACCGAAGTTAAACGCATGGTTGTTCGCGCGACTGAGTACGTCGATCTGCGCCAACTCCAGCCCCGCCATTGCCGGCGGGTCGGTCTTGAAATCGAATGTCTTCGGATCAACTGGCGTCTCGTATGCGTCTGAGATTGCGCATTCGAGGTTGGAAATCGTCACGTCTGCCCAGGTCAGCTCGTCAGCAATCGACCGAAAAGGAGCGGCCCAATCACCATACTCAAGCATCTTAGCGTGCACGCGGCGACCCAGAATGATGTCACCCGCCCAGGTCATCGAGACCGGCGCAAGTTCCTCCGCCGGCGTAATTGCTGCTGTGACCCGCTCCGCCAGAGCCGAACGCTGGCTGGCTTCGACATCGACAACCATCGTGACCTGCAGCGGCCAGGTCGCGTCGCCCGGACGAAACCAGGTAACGCCGTCGAGGCGCAGCGTCCGGAAGCGGAAGTCGATGAGGTGCGCCGGAATGATTGCCAGAGCGCCCGGTTGGTCTTCGAGATAGGTCGCCAGGTCATCTCGATTCGGCACCTGCTGGTCGGCGAATCCTGCGTCAAAAGGCCCGGCGGATTCGTTTACTGCGACGCGCACGACTGGTTGGCTCACCGGCGACCCAAGCGCGCTCCAGTCGCCAATCTCGCCGGTCCAGAGCTGACGGAGCTGATCGCTGGATATCGCGCGAATGATGAGTCGCCGAGAAACGACAGCCACGTAGTCAGTCGTGAACGTCGGCAGGTCCCGATCACCATCGACAGCCATCCGAATCGTCAGATCGGGAGCGCCATCATCCTCGATCGCGCGAAGCTGCTCAACCAGCCGGTCACGCATCCAGTTCGCGTGGGTTAGCAATGGAGCGGGAACACCCTGAATTCGAAGGTGGAGCGGCTGGCTGGAATCGGGCGTCGGGCTCTCGGTCGATGTACCATCGCCGCTTGCGACAGGAGATGCGTCTGATGTCGAAGTCCTGCTTCCACTTCCTTGACTCGGACGACGCTCGTGGACACGCCCGGGGCTTATTTCAGCGTCGGTATGTTCTTCGGGCCCACTGCAAGCCGCGACCAACCATGCCCCAAGTGCCGATGTGAGGCGCAAGAAGGATCGCCGAGTGAGCATTCGCGATTGCATTGGAAGCAACTCCACCCCACACAACACTGCGCTGCACCCGCAAGAGACGCCGGTCGCGCGCGGTTATCAATCCGATTTTGCATTCTATCGGACGTTCTCATTGCGCCCGTCAACAGAAGAGTGTATCCATTCCCCAGCCATCGGCGATGAAGCCGACCAGCGCGCAGGAGAGGAGACCCCACGGTGACTACAATCGTCGTACCCCTCGACGGTTCCGATCAAGCGGAACAAGCACTGCCTTGGGCGGCTGAGCTCAGCCGCCGGATTGGCGGCAGCTTGCTCCTCGTGTCGATCGTTGAGATCCCGGTCGAATTCGGAGCATGGAGCGCAACAGGCGCGCTCGCCGTCGGTCAGATGATGGATAGCTGGATTGATGATCGGACTGCGTATCTCAAGGAGATCGGCGGGAAGCTCGACGGGGTGAACGTTGAAACTGTCTGCCGGGTCGGTAGTCCGACAAGCGAGGTCCTGAGCGCGATCGCCAGCGTCAACGATCCGCTGGTAGTCATGACAAGCCACGGTCGCGCCGGCGCAGGTCGCCTCGTGCTCGGCAGCGTCGCCAACCGCATCGTGCGTGACGCGCAGTGCCCGGTGCTGGTCATTCGCGCCAGCAGCGATGCCGCCACCGCCAGTCCGGCGTTTGAGCGCGTGCTAGTGCCGCTGGACGGCTCCGAGTTCGCTGAGGATGCACTGAACCGCGGTGTCGAGGCTATTGCACCTTCCGGCCAGGCGTTGGCGTTGCATCTGGTTCGGGTCGTCGAGAGCCCGGTCATCAGCATGCCAGGCCCCGATGTCGCGCTTGATTACGGACTGGTTGCCGAGTACATCGACGCTATCAAGGATGAAGCCGTCCAGTACCTTGAGACGCTGACCAAGTCGCTCAGCGCCAAGGGAATTGCTGTGACCTCCGAAGTGCTGGAGGGCAGCGTCGCAGATGCGATTCTCGATAGCGCCAAGCGCAACTCGTCTGACATCATCGTGATGTCAACGCACGGTCGCGGTGGCATCTCGCGCCTGTTCTTCGGTTCAGTCGCCGAAAAGGTGCTGCACTCGTCGCCGCTGCCGCTGCTCCTCCTGCGTCCACAGCAGTAGCGGCAATCTCCACGGCAACGCAAACGCGCCGACCAAATATGGTCGGCGCGTTTGCCGTGTTATTGGGTGCTAGACGCGCAGGTAGCCGTCGGCGAGCAGCATCTCGGCATTCAGCAGCGATGCACCGGCTGCGCCACGGATTGTGTTGTGGCCGAGCACGACGAACTTGATGTCGAACAACGAGCACTCGCGCACGCGACCGACGACCGACGCCATGCCACCGGCGACGTCGCGGTCGAGCGCCGGCTGCGGGCGATCGGGCTGCTCGCGGACGATGATCGGCTCAGGCGGCGCAGAGTGCAACCCCAACTCCTGCGGTCGGCCGCGGAACGCGCGGAACACCTCCACGACCTCATCAGGCGATGCCGACTTGCCGAGCTTCAGGCTCACCGTTTCAAGGTGTCCGTGGCGCACCGGAACGCGCGTGCACTGCGCGCTCATCCGCACGTCGGCGTACTGGAACTCGCTGCCATCGAAGCCGCCGAGCAACTTCAGCGTCTCCGACTCCATCTTCTCTTCTTCGCCGCCGATGTAGGGGACGACGTTGTCGATGAGATCCAGCGACGGGACACCCGGGTATCCGGCACCCGATGTCGCCTGCAGCGTCGTGACCATCGCCTGCTCGATGCCGAACGCATCCCAGATCGGCTTCAGCGCCAGGACGAGGTGGATCGTGGAGCAGTTCGGGTTGGTCACAATGCAGCCTCGATCCCAGCCGCGACGCTTGCGCTGCGCCTCGATCACTCTGGCGTGGTCGGAGTTGACTTCCGGGATGATGAGTGGCACGTCCGGATCCATGCGGTTGTCGCGGGCGTTCGAGAAGACCGCCTTGCCCTCAGCAGCGAGGCGCGACTCGACCTCACGAGCCGTGCCGCCCGGCAGCGACGCGAAGACGATCGGGCTGTTGACAGGCTCCTCGTGGTGCTTGACCACCATGTTGGCCGCTTCCTCCGGCGGCGCGGCCGAGATGCGCCAATCCACGGCGTCGCCATAGCGCTTTCCGGCGCTCTGCTTGCCAAACAGCTCGGCAAGCCTGAACTGCGGGTGCCCAGCCAGCAGCTCAATGTAGCGCTGTCCGACGCTGCCTGTCGCACCGAGTACCGCGACGTCAATCCGGTCTGCCATGGTCTCAACCCCTCCTTCGCTCCGCACCGGAGCCTTCCGAAACCTGAACAACAAAAAACAGGAGCAAATGCTCCTGCCGCTCAAGGGTCATTGCGCTGTTGGAAGCCGTCAGCCGGTTCCCCCGCGCAACGCCGTTGCGGCGCGCGCGGTAATAGTCTCCTCGATAATGGTGTTGATGAGCGCCGAGCAATACACGGGCTGATCCTCCATTGCCACAGACAACGCCGGTTCGGTAGGCTGCAATCGCGAACCTGCGCAACTGGACGATAACAGTCGCGATGTCGCGCGTCAAGGTTACGGCCAGAACTGTCGTTATTAGAGGAGGAGCCATCGTGTCGGAGCATTCGTCGGTTGTCGGAGTAGCCATCCTGGGGCTTGGGACGATCGGCAGCGCCGTCGCCGATACGATAGCGAACGACGCCCAGTCGCTGACTGAGACAGGCGGCATCGAGCTGCGGCTGGTCGGAGCATTCGACCGCGGGCCGCACAAGGCCGAGCGCGCCAGCATTGACCCGTCGCTGGTAACAACCGATGCACAGGCGTTGATTGACGATCCGGCTGTCAATGTCGTCGTTGAGGTCCTCGGGCGCGAGCAGCCGGCCGCCGACCTGATGGTCCGCGCGTTGGCAACCGGCCGGCACGTCGTGACAGCCAACAAGGAAGCGGTGTCGAAGCAACTGCCGGCCATCCTCTCTGCTGCGCGCGACGGCGACGCTGGATTCCTGTGCGAAGCGTGTGTCGGTGGCGGCATCCCGCTCTTCGCGGCGCTGCGGCAGGTCATGGCCAGCAACAGCGTTGAGCGCGTTCGCGGCATCATCAACGGAACGACGAACTTCATCCTCTCCGCCATGGATGCCGATGGTGCGGACTACGCGGACGTGCTGGCCGAAGCGCAGCGACTCGGTTATGCCGAGGCCGATCCGACCGGCGATGTCGAGGGCTTTGACGCCGCCTACAAGCTGGCGATCCTCGCCTCGCTGATGCTCGGTCGTCACGTTCACCCCGATGAGATCGACCGCACCGGCATCTCCGGCGTCACCGCTGCCGACATCGCCGATGCGAAGTCACGCGGCGGGACGATCCGCCTGATCGCCAGCGCCGAGCGCCGCGGCGATGACGCCGATCTGCGCGTCGCTCCGGTCTTCGTCCCCGGCGACGATCTGTTTTCGCGGGTCGTGCGCAACTACAACGCCGTCGAGATCGTCGGCAACCGCGTCGGCCCGGTCCTCCTCCACGGCCAGGGCGCCGGCCCCTCCCCAACCTCCAGCGCCATCCTCTCCGACATCATCGAAGTCGCGAAGATCGGCAGCCAGGCAACGCCGAAGGTGGGGTAGAGCAGTGGCCCTCATCCCCAGCCCCTCTCCCAATGCTGGGAGAGGGGAGCAAGAATGTGTGTGACACCCCATCTCCCAAGCTTGGGAGACGGGAACTACTAACGGCAGCCAACCCGCTTTATCTATGACACCCCCTCTCCCAACGTTGGGAGAGGGCGGGGGCCCTCTGGGCGGCGGGGTGAGGGCCGCTCTTCCCTACACCGCCACCGTCGTCTTCGCGACAGCCTTGTTGAGCGCGTAGTCGAGGTCGCTGATAATGTCCTCAATGTCTTCGGTGCCGATTGAGAGCCGCAGGAGGTCGGGGGTCACGCCGGCCGAGGCCTGCTGCTCGTCATTAAGCTGCTCGTGTGTGGTCGAGGCCGGGTGGATGATGAGCGAACGCGTGTCGCCGAGGTTGGCGAGATGCGACAGCAGCTTCACCGATGACACTGCCTGGACGCCCGCGTCGTAGCCACCCTTGAGGCCGAAGGTGAACACCGCGCCTGCACCCTTCGGGCAATATTTCTGCTGCAGCGCGTGGTACTTGTCGTCGGGCAGCCCGGCGTAGTTAACCCACGACACGTTGGGATGGGTCTTCAGCCACTGGGCGACCTTCAGGGCGTTGTCGCAATGGCGCTGCATGCGAAGGCTGAGCGTCTCCATGCCGGTGAGGATGAGGAAGGCGTTCATCGGCGCAATGGCGGGGCCGAGATCGCGCAAACCGAGAACGCGGGCAGCGATGGCAAAGGCAATGTTGCCGAACGTCTCGTGCAATTTGAGCCCATGGTACGATTCATTGGGTTCCGACAGCAGCGGATAGCGGCCCGACGCCGTCCAGTCGAAATTGCCTGCATCGACGATGACGCCGCCCATGGAATTGCCGTGGCCGCCGATGAACTTGGTCGCCGAGTGGACGACGATGTCGGCGCCGTGCT
>JAMLIA010000082.1 GCA_023954495.1 Thermomicrobiales bacterium
ACCGTCGGCGTCGCTGGCATGGAGGACCCGTACTCCGGCCGGGTTGAGGGCAACAAGCTCTACGGTCGCGGTGCCGACGACATGAAGGCGGCGATGGCTGCTGCGCTGGTGTTGCTGGAAACGATCGCCAGGGCCGATGACTTCCCCGGCAAGCTCATCGTCACATTTGTCGTCGATGAAGAGCACTCCAGCATCGGAACTGAAGCGATCTGCAATGAGATCGACCGCTGGAATCCCGACGCTGCGCTGATCCTCGAAGCAACCGGACTGAACCTCTGCATCGCCCACAAGGGGTTCGTCTGGGCGACGATTACGACGCAGGGATTCGCAGCACACGGCAGCCTCTATGCAATCGGCGTCGATGCGATTGCGCACATGGGTCGCGTGCTGTCGGCGTTCGAGAAGTACACGCATGATCTCGCAGCGCGCGAGCCGCACCCGCTGGTTGGGCCGCCATCGATGCATGCGTCGCTGATTCGGGGAGGGCAGGAGCTGTCATCATATCCCGACATCTGCGTGCTGGAGATCGAGCGCCGGACGATCCCCGGTGAGTCGCGCGAGAGCGTGACCCGCGAGCTCCAGGAGATGCTCGACGCACTTGCTGACGAGGATGAGCAATTTCAGGCGACGCTGGAGATCGGTCTGAGTCGCGATTCGTTCGAAATCGATCGCGAGGCCGAGATAGTGCAGACCATCGCGCGCATCGCAGCAGCGGAGCGCGGCGAAACGCCGGAGGTCCAGGGGGCGGCTGGATGGATGGATTCGTCGTTGCTCGACAAGGCTGGTGTGCCGGTGGTCATCTTCGGCCCGGATGGCGTCGGCGGTCATGGACTCGTGGAATGGGCTGACCTGGACGTGCTGGAAACATTTGCTCAGATTCTCGGACAGGTTTGCTACGAATATTGCGCGGCGGGGTGATCAGGCATTCCGCAGGGCTGGTGGACCGCACGGGCGTATGCATACGCCCGGTTGGCCACACGACACCGCAGGGGACCCACCAGCCTACCGCTTGCGTTGCTCGGTCCAGTCTTTCAGCCGTTCGGCGAGGACGTGCATACCGCCGCGCGCAGCGTCTGGATCAGCCGGGGTGACGCCGAAGTGCCGCATGATCCGGTCGATCACGACGGATAGCAGGATAGCAACGCAGACGAAGAAGATGACCCAGGCGAGCATCAGGCCTCCAGCCCGTGAGATGACAATGGCAGATACGCGGTTGCCGCATCTGGCACCATTGAGCATACCGTCTTCAGGTGGCTCTCACCGAAGCGGGCCGCTATCATTGCAAGTCGCGACCGAACGTACAGAGCCTGCCCGCACCTGCGGTTGCTCGTGAAGACTCTCAGGAGCATCGATGTCCACCGGTGACTTACTCTTCATCTTCGCCTTTATCGTTTTGCCGACGATTATTCTCGTCAGCTGCATCTGGACGCTTCTGTTAATTCGTGCAGGTGTGCTGCTGCGCGATCGCCCGCGCGTGCAGCCGGCCGGTGATGCGACAGGTGACGTCGTGTCCGACGACATCGTTGACGACACCGCCATCGAGACTGCCATCGTCGCCGCGCCGACCGCTGCGGTTGTTGCCGTCGAGCCGGAGCCGGAAGCGGCACTGGTCGTTGAGGCGGAAGCGCCGATCGTTGAGCCGCCAACTCCGATGCCGGAGCCGGAAGTTGTCAGCGCAGCGGCTGAGAACGCAGAGGCTGGCCCGCTGTCGGATGTCGAAATCGAAGAGCGCTTCGAGCAGACCACCGACTTCCCGATCATCACCGACGCGATGCTGGCGGAGGCAAACGCCGCAGAGGCAGTCGCGACTCCTGAAGAGCTCGTGAGTGCGCCGCAGCCCGAGCCGCCTGCTGAGCGGGCCATGCCGATGCCTGCGCCGGTCGCCGAATCACCGGCTGCACCACCGAGTGCGAAAGCAGCGAAGCCGGCCCCTGCGCCCGATCTGGACGTGCTGTTTGTGCCACTGCCTGACGAAGAACCAGACAATGCCTTCGATGCGGTGGCTGCTGACGAGCCTGACGTCGAAGACGCTACGGTTGACGACGAGCACGATGGCGACGGCCGCGAGTCACGCGGAGGTCGCTCCCCGCGCAAACCGGTGCGCCGGGTCGCTCAGCTCCGCCCGTCCGAGGAGCAGGCCAACAGCGTCAGCCCGATGGGCAATCTGTTGCGCCGCTCCCGCTCCGGCTCGCCGCGCTAGGTCTCTCCGCTACCGCGCCAACTCGAACGCTTCATGCAGCGCCCGGACGGCGCGGGTCGCCTCGTTGCCGGCAATGGCGCACGAGATGTTCAGTTCGCTCGAACCCTGCGCAATCGCGATGATGTTGATCCCGGCAGCGCCGAGCGTCGAAAAGACGCGTCCTGCCACGCCGGGCGTGCCGCGCATACGCTCACCGATGACGGCAACGATGGCGAGGTCGCGGTCGACCGCGATCGATTCGACGCGACCCAACTCCAGATCGGCCGCAAACTCGGCGCGCAGCTCACGCTCGATCGCCGCGACGTAGCTTTCCTCCAGCAGGAAGGTCAGCGAATGCTGCGATGACGCCTGCGAAATCATGTAGACATTGGCATTGGTGCGACCAACCGCGCGGAAGATGCGCGATGTCGTATCGGTCACGCCGATCTGGCCGCGACCGAAGACTGTGACAGCCGCGAAGCCGGTGACTGACGCCAGCGCCTTCGCCGGTCGGCGAGTGCCGTTGTCGCCGTTCGCCTGGCCCGGCGCGTCCGCACCAATGAGCGTGCCAACGTGATCCGGATTGAACGTGTTCTGAATCCGGATGGGAATGCCCTTCTCAACTGCCGGGTGCATCGTTTTAGGATGGATCACCTTCGCGCCGAAGTAGGCGAGCTCGGTCGCTTCGGCGTAGCTCACGCGATCAAGCATCTGAGCTTCCGGCACGACACGCGGGTCAGCGGTCAGGACGCCGTCAACATCGGTCCAGATCTGTACTTCGTCGGCGTCGAGCGCGTAGCCGAGGATGGCCGCCGAATAGTCTGATCCACCACGCCCGAGCGTCGTCGTCAGCCCTTGCTCGTCTGCCCCGAAGAATCCGGTGACAATCGGCATCACGCCGGCCTGAAAGAGCGGCTCAAGCGTTGAGCGCGTGCGGAACGTCGTGCGATCGAGCAGCGGCGAGGCATTGCCAAACGCACTGTCAGTCACGATCAGCGTGTCGGACGGGATCGCCTGGGCTGCGATGCCGCGATCCTCCAGCGTGGCCGCAACCAGCAGCGTGCTCATCCGCTCGCCGAATGAGGCGATGCGGTCACGCGCACGGGCGGTGCATTCGCGCAGGACGTAAATCGAATACAGCAGCCGCGACACCTCGTCGGCGTGGTGGGCGATCAACGCCTCAGTCTGTCGCCGTCGATCCGCGTCCTCAACAAGCTCAAAGAGCGCGGCGTAGTGCGGAGCCAGGAGATCGGCCCGGACGGCATCGACACCCTCGGAATCACCGTGCGCTGCTGCGTCGGCCCGCGACAACAGCAGGTTAGTAATACCGCTCATGGCCGAAAAGACACCGACGATGCGTTCGTCCTGCGCGCGCTGCGCTGCGAGAATGTCGGCGGTGTTTGAGATCGCCGCAGCGCTGCCTACCGAAGTCCCCCCGAATTTCAATACCCGCATCGTCGTCCCCATAATGCTGTTCAAGCTGCATGCCGCGCGCTCCGACAAGGCCGGAGCATCATGTGATTGTGACATGCACGCGTCGTTGGCTGGTAATGGAAGGCAATGCGACAATCGAACCAGGCGATGCGCGCAGAAGAAGAGGAGATGGCATGGTACAGATCGAGATCGATCCAGCAGTCGTCGAAGACCGCATCATGACGCTCGGCGCGATCGGTGCCTGTCATGACACCGGCGTCTGCCGCGCCGCACTGACGCCGGAGTGGATCGACGCTCAGGCATTGGTCGAGCATTGGTGCCAGCAGATCGGACTCACCACGCGAATGGACGCGGTCGCGAACCTGTGGGGACGACTGGAAGGGACCGAAGGCGGCAAGGTCATCGCGTCCGGCTCGCACATCGACTCGCAGATGCCCGGCGGGCGCTACGACGGAGCGCTTGGCATCATCGCAGCAATCACTGCGGTCGAAGCACTGCAACGCCAGTTCGGCGCACCGAAGCATCCGCTGGAGATCGTCTCATTCTGCGAAGAAGAGGGTAGCCGGTTCAACGGCGCGCGCTTCTGGGGTTCGCGTGGGATCAGCGGCGCGATTGCCGATGGGGACGCCGAAGCCATCCCGAGCACCGACGGCATCACACTCGCCGAGGCCATGCGCAACATCGGCCTCGACCCCGCCAAATACGCCGACGCGGTTCGCCATGATATCGAAGCCTTCATCGAGCTGCACATCGAGCAGGGACCGGTGCTGGAGCTGGAAGACCTGCCGGTCGGCGTCGTCAACATCATCAACGGCTCGAAGGGCTACAACGTCCGCGTCGTCGGCGAGACGAACCATGCCGGCGCGCGCCCGATGGACACGCGCCGCGATGCACTGGTCGGTGCCGCAGAGATGATCCTGGCGATTAACCAGAACGCGCTGACGATGGGCCGCCCCGCTGTCTCAACCGTCGGACGGCTGAACGTTGATCCCAACCTCGGACCTGTCGTACCGGGCAGGGTCGACTTCTCTATCGACTGCCGCCACAACGATCCGGCGAAGCTGGAGGAGCTGTCGAGCGCGCACGAGCAGGCGATAACGCGGATCGCCGAGAAGCGTGACCTGGAGATCAGCTGGACCAGCCGGCCGCCGCTTGCACCGTGCCCGTGCGATCCGGAGATCGTCCGTGTCCTCGAAGAGTCAGCCAGCAACCAGGGCATCCCCTCGCTGACGATGCCGAGCGGCGCGCTCCACGACACCCAGCGCATCTCGCAGGTCGCCCGCGTCGCGATGGTCTTCGTGCGCAGCAAGGACGGTCGCAGCCACACGCCCGAGGAATTCACGTCGATTGACGACGCGGTCGCTGGCATCAAGGTGCTGGCCGGCGCGCTCCACGCACTCGCCTACTGATGCGCTCGCGGCGGCGGAAGTTGCTGGTGGGGCTAGTCATTAGCGCGAGCGCCCTGCTCGTGATCGCAATCGGGACTGCTTCACTGCGCAGTGCTCGTGAGCCACGCGAGACCGAACCGTCGGAAGCACGCGAACAGGCGATCGAGACCGCTCGTCGCGCAGAACCGACGCAGCAAGCTCCGACGCCGACAGCTGTGTCGCCGACCGCAACGCTCGCCCAGTCGACACCGGTCGCGGCGACAACGCCGATGACAGCCGCCTCACCGACGGCGACGCCGTTGCCAACTCCTGATCCCGCGGCAGCGCAGCTCTGGCGCTGGCGGGCGGCGACGGCATGGACCGCGATGAATCGGACCTTCGCCGTTGCCGACACCGGTCTCTACCGCGAACGCTACGGCGTCAACGCGCGGTTCGATGTCGCCTTCCTGTGGCCAATGACGCAGGTGTTCGGAAGCGCCACCGACATGGCCAGGCTCACACCCCCGCTGGCATCCAGGGCAGATGTGCGAACAGTTACCGACGTGCTGGCGGCCTATCGCGACGATTCCCGCGACCCGCCCGGCTTCTCCTCGTATCTCGCGCCGCCGGTTGGCTGGCTGAGCGATCGTTACTACGACGACAACGTCTGGCTGGGTGTTGAGCTGATGCGCTCCTGGGAGGTAACGCGCGACCCGGACGCGCTGGAATACGCGGACGAGATCTTCGACTTCCTGATCTCCGGCTGGGACACGGAGAGCGCGGACGCAGGCGGTATCAACTGGATCGAGTCCGACGCGAACCACGACCGCAACACGGTAACAACCGGGACAGCCGCCCTGCTCGGCCTGATGCTGCACGACAACCTGGCCGACGAAGAGCGCAGCGTTGAGGTGCTCGACTGGTCGGCGAAGATGTACGCGTGGGTCTACGAATATCTGGCCGACGACAACGGCCTGTTCTGGGACCACGTCCGTGCCGACGGATCGATCGACTACGCGGTCTACTCGTACAACCAGGGCGCGATGATCGGCGCGAACCTTTGGTTTTACCGGCTGACCGACGACACGCTCTTCCTCGACCGCGCCAATCGCACCGCGCAGGCGGTGATGACATTGGAGGATGGGCGCTGGTTCGACGGTCAGGAGATCGCGTTCAACGCAATCTTCTTTCACTACCTGCTGGACCTGGACGAGGTACAGCCCGACCCGGCTTATCGCGACGCCCTGCTGCGCTACGCCGAGCACATCTGGACCGATCGTCGCGACCCAGCAAGCGGCTTGGCCACAACCTCCGTCCCGCTCACGCTCCTCGATCAGGCGGCGATGGTCAGATTGATGGCGTTGGCGGCTGTGGTCAGCGAATGAACGTGCCGACAGCGCCGGCCTGAATCGGACGGGTTTGGGGAGATTTCTCACGTACACGCTCGAAATGTCGGGGCAAGGGGTGGCTTCCGTACCAGACAGCTCGCCAATGCTGACACGCGATGCCCACTCGATTTGCGATACTCCGTATGCCGACACGGGCAAACGAAGGGACATTCGGGACATGCTCATCGGCGATGTCTTGCAGGGGCAGCGAATTCGCCTCGACGCCATCCACCGCGACGACCTGTCGGCCATCGTGGGCTGGTGGCAGGACAACGCTGCGCTGCGGCACTTTGACGCCATCCCGGCGCGACCGCGCACGCTGGAGCAGGTGCAGCGCTGGGCAGATGCGTACAACGATTCCGACAAGGAGTTCCGATTCGCAGTCCGGCGGCTGAGTGACGAGCAGATCATCGGCGTCATCGAGATCGACGGCATTCTCTGGCATCAGCGTGTCGGCTGGATCAGCCTGATGATCGGGGACGGCGCGCTGCGTGGGCAAGGGTACGGGCAGGAAGCGATGGAAATCGCGATGCGCTTCGCGTTCCACGAGCTAAACCTGCACCGACTGCAACTGTCGGTGTTCGCCTACAACACCAACGCCATCGCGCTGTACGAGCGCTTGGGATTTCAGCGGGAAGGTGCCATGCGCGAATTTATGGAGCGCGATGGGCAACGCTACGACATGCTGCTCTTTGGTCTCCTGCGCAACGAGTGGCAGGCGATGCATGCAGCGAGCACGGAGGCTGACCGTGAGTGATGAGAGGCTGGAAGCACTCCTGCAATTCTTCAGCGCGCTCTCCGATGAATCGCGACTGGCGATTGCCGGAGCGCTCGCGCTGCGGACCGCGACGGTCGATGAGCTGGTCGAGCACAGCGGTCTACGGCGGCAGGATGTCGTCCGACATCTGGGCGTGCTGGCGTCAGCCGGTGTCGTTGAGGCAGAGCCGGACGACCGTACCCGCTGGCGGCTGGCCATACAGCAGATGCGTGACCAGCGCCGGAGCCTGCTCGCGCGAAAGTCGGCTCCGCCCAGCGGTGTTCCAGCGGATGCCTCTGAGCAGGAGCGGCGTGTTCTGGCTACATTCTTCGACGGCGAGCAACTGAAAGAGATCCCGGTCGGGCGCGAGAAGAAGCTGATCGTGCTGCGCTGGCTGGCGAACAGGTTCGAGGACGGCACGCGCTACGATGAGCGTGAGGTCAACGCCATCATCAAACGGCACCATGCCGATGCGGCGACGTTGCGGCGCGAGATGATCGATCATGGATTGATGCAGCGCGAGTCCGGCGTGTACTGGCGGACTGCGGAAACACCGCAGAATGGCTAGCCATCGTTGGCGCTGACCGATCGGCATCGGCATACTCAACGGGATACGTCCGGCCTGCGCGCCGCGTGACGCTTGAACGTGACCACGGGAGGAACGAACGCAATGGGGCTGATGGACGGCAAGAAGTGCCTTGTCATGGGGATCGCAAACCAGCGCTCAATCGCCTGGGGCATCACGCAGGCGCTGCACCGCGAGGGCGCGTCGCTCGCATTCGCCTATGCCGGCGAGCGGATTCGCTCCAACGTTGAGAAGCTGGCCGCCACGCTGGAGACTGACAAGGAGATCCCGATCCTGCCCTGCGATGTTCAGGATACGGCCCAGATCGAAGCCCTCTTCGAGACGCTGAAGGATCACTGGGGCAGCCTGGATGTGTTCGTCCACTCGATCGCCTTCGCGCGGCAGGAGGATCTGTCCGGCACATTCAGCGAGCTGCCGTGGGATGGCTACGCGCTGGCCCAGCACGTATCGGCCTACTCGCTGATCGAGACAAGCCGCTTTGCCAAGCCGCTGCTGGAAGCCGCCGGCGGGGGCAGCATCATGACGCTCTCGTATCTGGCAGCCGAGCGTGTTGTCGACAAGTACAACGTCATGGCGGTCGCCAAGGCGGCTCTGGAGTGCAACATGCGCTACCTGGCCGCCGAGTTCGGGCCAAGCAACATCCGCGTCAACGCCATCTCGGCCGGACCGCTCAAGACGCTGGCCGCCAGCGCCGTGAAGGGCATCAGCACGGCTCGCGACGTCATGGAGGAGCGCTCACCATTGCGCCGCAACATCACTCAGGAAGAGGTCGGCAACGTCGGCCTGTTCCTCGCGTCGAACCTGTCGTCCTGCGTGACCGGCGAAACGATCTACGCTGACAACGGGTTCAACATCCTGGCGATGTAATCCAGGTGAACGAGAGCAGCCCGCCAATCGAGCACGATACCTCCGGCGTTACCTGGCTCGGGCACTCGACGACGCTGATCCAAACCGGCGGGCAGCGGATCCTGACCGATCCGATCCTGCGGCGGCGGGTTGCGCATCTCCGCCGCCGCAGCGACATCCGTCCGGCGAATCGACCACAACAGATCGACGCCGTCCTGCTCTCGCATCTCCACCTCGACCACTGCGACCTGCCGACGCTGCGCCGTCTGGGCGATGCGGCTCCGCTCATCGTGCCGGAGGGAGCGGCGGCGTGGTTGCGGCGGCGCGGTCTGCCGCACGCAGAAGAGATCGCTGTCGGCGAGACGCGCCAGATCGGCGGTATGCGGGTGCGCGCGGTTCCGGCGGTGCATTCCGGGCACCGAGTCCCGTTCGGCCCGACGACCGCGACGATTGGCTACGTCATCGAGGGGAGCCATGCGATCTACTTCGCCGGTGACACCGACCTGTTCGATGACATGTCCTCGTTGGGGGCGCAGATCGACCTGGCGCTCATTCCGGTCTGGGGGTGGGGGCGAACGCTCGGCGCCGGCCACCTCGATCCGGAGCGCGCCGCCCGGGCCGTCAGCCTGATTCAGCCGCGCCTGGCCGTCCCGATTCACTGGGGCACCTTCCACCCCTACGGCACCGGGATACGAGATCGGCGCTTCCTGACGGAACCGGCTGGGCGTTTCGCCGACTTTGCGCGCGTGTTCGCGCCGGAGGTGGACATTCGCATTGCTGCGCCCGGCGACCTGATTCGCCTGAGCTGACTACTGCGGAATCTTTGGCATCACATCCGGCAGCGCTTCCGTGACACCACGCCAACGCCGCAGCGGTTCGCGAGCCTGGGCGACGATCCAGACGACGAAGAAGATCGCCGTCGCCACCAGCACGATCGCCGCGCCGGAGGCAACGTTCCAGTAGTACGAGATGTACAGCCCGCAGATGCCCGACACGACGCCGATGCCAGCTGAGAGCGCGAGCATTGGCGGCAGGCGGTCAGCAACGAGGCGCGCCGTTGCGGCCGGAGTAATCAGCATCGCCAGCACGAGGATGTTCCCGACAGTCTGCAACGCCGTCACGATCGCCAGCGCCAGCAGGATCAGGAAGAGCTGGTCGTAGCGCCACAGATGCACACCGAGCGACGTTGCCAGCGTGCGATCGAACGTGATCAGGACAATCTCGCGACGGAAGATAAGCAGGACGCTGAGCACCCCGACTGCGATCGCCGCCGTCAAGATCAGATCGGTCTGGCTGACACCGAGGATGTTGCCGAGCAGGAACGACGTCAGGTCGCGCGAGTAGGAGCGCGTCGAGCTGATCAGCGCGATGCCCAGCGCAAACGCACCGGCGAACATGACCCCGATGGCTGTGTCCTCGTGCAGGCGATCGGACTGGCTGAGGATGCCGATGCCGAGCGAGACGACGGCGGCGGCGATGAGCGCCCCGATGAAGATGCTGGAACCCAGCAGAAACGCGATGACGATGCCGGGGAAGACAGCGTGGGCGAACGCGTCCCCGACGAACGCCATCCCGCGCAGGACAACGAACGCGCCGACGACGCCGCAGACCAGCCCGACAATGATGATCGCCATAAAAGCGTGCTGCATGAAGACGAGCTGCCATGGCTCGGTGATCCAGCCAACGATCGACAGGCTATACATGGACGTGCGCGTCCTCACCGTGGATGTGCAGATGGGAGATGTCGCCGAACGCGACGGCGATCATCACCGGCGTCAGCGCCTCGACCGGCGGTCCGAGTGCGATTGTCCTGCGATTCAGCACCAGTACGCGGTCGCTGACATCTCGCGCGCAATCGAGGTTGTGCGTCGCCATGACAACGCACTTGCCCTCTTCGCGCAACGAGTGGATGACCTGCTCGAAGAGCGCTTCGGTCGGGGCATCGACTCCGGTGAACGGCTCATCGAGCAGATAGATCGCCGCCGGACGAATCAGCGCACGGGCCAGGATGACGCGCTGCTGCTGCCCGCCGGAGAGCCTGCCGATCTGCGTACCGGCGTGGTGGCGCATGCCGACGACATCCAGCGCCCGGAGCGCGTCGTCGGTGCTCTCGTGGCGCAGCGGTCGCCAGCGGCTCGTCTGGCGATATGCGCCCATCAGCACCAGATCGAGAACGCTGGCCGGCAGCGACCAGTCCAGCTTGTCACGCTGGGGGACATAGTTGATCTCCTGCCGGGGTCGACTGCCGAGCTCCGCGCTGAAGCTGACCGTCCCGCGGTCGGGGCGCACGTGGCCAGCGATGACCTTGAGCAGCGTGCTCTTGCCCGCGCCGTTCGGACCGACGAAGCTCACCACTTCACCGGCGTTGAGCGCCAGCGAGACATGATCGAGCGCCTCGCGATCGTCGTAGCTCGCGCAGATGCCTGAGAGATCGACCAGTGAACCAGCGCTCAACGCAGCGCCTCCACAATCCGCGTCGTGTCGGTCCGCATCATCCCGATGTACGTATCCGCCCCGCTTCCCTCCGGGCCGAGCGAATCTCCGTAGAGATCGCTGACGACAGCGACACCGGCATTACCCGCGATCTGGTTCGCCAGCGCCGGATTCAGCGCCGCCTCGGTGAAGATCGCCTTGACGCCGGATGCCTCGATCGCCTCGATCAGCGCTGCCGTATCGCGCGCCGAGGGCTGCGATTGTGAGTCAAGGCTCGGGATAACCGTGCCAACCAGTGTCAGACCGTATGCGTGCACATAGTAGCCAAACGCATCGTGATTCGTCACAATTTTGCGCTGACTCTCCGGGATTGTCGCGATCTGCTCGCGAATCCAGATGTCCAACTCGTCCAGTTCCGCGAGGTAGGCGTCGGCGTTCGCTTCGTACGATGCGCGATTGTCAGCATCAGCAGCGACGAGCGCATCGCGGATGTTGGCGACCATCATCTTCGCATTGGCGACATCGAACCAGACGTGCGGATCGTTCGGCCCGTGGTCGTGTCCCTCCTCTGCGTCCTCATCGTGATCGTCCTCGTCTTCATTGTCGTGGTTCACGGACGCGAGCGGGGTGATGCCGTTGGTCACGATCGTAACCGGCGCTTTGGTCTCGGACGCGGCGATCATCTCGGATATCCAGGCGTCCAGACCGAGGCCATGCTCGATGACGACATCCGCGTCGGCGACAGAGCGCATCTCGCGCGGCGTCGGCTCGAACGAGTGCGGATCAGCGTTCGCCGGGACGATGCTCTGCACATCGACATGTTCGCCGCCGACGTTGCGCGCCATGTCGGCGATGATCGTCGTTGTCGCCACGACATTGAGCTTGCCGGAGTCTTCCGCTGCGCTATCTCCGCAAGCGGCGAGCAGCATCGCTCCGACAATAAGTACAACTAGCGCTGGAACTGTTCGAAGCTTGACCCGCTGCATCCCGGTACCCCACTCATCCGCCACTGGTCTCAATCTGTATTGAGACTCGGTATCAATAACCCGGACGATGATACAGTGTGGATTGCTCCGCGCCAAGTGCAATCTCGCAATAACAGCATCTGCGACTGAGGATCGGGTACGATCCGGTGCAGATAAACGGAAGAGAGCAGAGAAATGCGACGTTACGGATATCAGTGCGGCTCGTGTGGCGAGGAGTTCGACATCGAGCGCCCGGTCGAAGAAGCCGGTGAGCCGGCGACCTGCCCGTTCTGTGGACAGGTCGCTACGCGCGTGTTTCACGCGCCGAAGTTTCTCTTTAAGGGTGATCCGAGTGAGAACCGACCGGTTTGGCACAATCATGGAGCGTTTGGTCACGCACATGCGCCGCGCCGCGGGCATCACCCGCCGGGCATTGAAGACGAGTGACGCGCGCTGCGTCACATGCAGGTAGAGGACAGGTAATGGCTAAGGCAGTACAAATCTCTGACGCTGTTCGCGCGTTTCTGGATGAGCCACGCTTTGCCGTGCTGGCGACAATCGGCGCGGATGGCACGCCGCAGCAGTCCGTCATGTGGTACGAGCTGCAGGGCGACTCAATTATGATGAATACAACCGCGAGCCGAGTGAAGAACAGCAATGTCCGGCGTGACCCGCGCGTCTCAGTCTGCTTCGAGGAGGGCTACACCTACGTCGCCGTCCGCGGCACGGTGACCGAGATCATCGAGGACACCGAGACGGCCGAGAACGACATCATCTCGCTGGCGATCCGCTACAACCCAGGCACGACAGCGGACGAATACGGGCACTTTCGTACCGGCGACCGCCAGACTCTGCGGATCTCGATCGACAAGCTCTCATCCCACGGACTCACCGGCTAGCACAGCCAGCGGGAATCTGTCCAGCAACGAGGCGAGTGGCAGTGTGTCGCTTGCCTCGTGCCTTGCACCGGTCAGCACATCGCCCCAGCCAGATGGGGCATCGTTCGGCAGGAGTACGCGCGTATTGCCCCAGGCTTGCGCACCCAGCGGCGCTTGCGGGGCCGCGAATCCGGTAGCGCGGGCGAGCCCGGCGAGGAGCCGGGGGACGACCGTGATCGACCAGACGTCACCACTCCGGCGGGCGAACGCGACGACGTGCCGCCGTCGCTCGCCAGCGACCTCCAGCGGCAGGTATTCACCGCCTGCAAACAGATCGAGCAGACTCCGCCGATGCCGCGCCAGCTTCTGCGTCACAAGCAGCTTCACTGCGCCGGTACTCCAGTCAGCGAGGAGCGCAGCGACATCGGCTGATTCGAGCTGGTCGAGGAGCGCGGTTCGCTGCGCAAAGTCGACTGGTCTGCGATTGTCGGGATCGACGAGGCTGAGATCCCAGAGCTCGGTTCCCTGATAGAAGTCGGGTACGCCGGGAGCAGTCGCCTTGATCGCCAGTTGCGCCAGCGAATTGAGCGCACCATACCAGGCGACCTCGCGCTGGAACGGCAGGAAGTCATCGAGGAACGCATGGTTGTCCGAGGCGAGGATTGCATCGACGAATCCGGCGACCGCGGCTTCATACTCGACGTTCTGGTTGATCCAGCTGGTGTGCTGCTTCGCCTCGCGTCCGGCCTTCTCCAGATAGCGCTTGATCCGTCCGGCGAAATCCGCCCGATCGGCGTCGCCAATCGGCCATGCGCCGATGAGCGTCTGGTAGATCAGATACTCGGTGTTGCCCTCCGGTGCGGGCACGCCATCGACATCCCGCAGGTAGCGTCGGTTCGCATCCCGCCAGCGCGCGACATGATCGGCCCAGTCGTCGACCAACTCGGACAGCACAGCGATGCGGGCGCGGACATCCTCGCTGCGCTTCGTGTCGTGGGTTGAGCTGGCGTTCATCGTCTCCGGCCATTTTTCGGCGCGTGCCGCGATTGCCGC
>JAMLIA010000083.1 GCA_023954495.1 Thermomicrobiales bacterium
GGGATCTCCAGCTCCAGTGTTTCGATCGGTTCGCAGACCTGCGTGCCGGCCTGCCGCAGCGCTCCCATCAGCGCCAGCGGGGTCAGCTTGCGGAAGTCACCGGCTGTGCTGACCGGCGACCAGTAGGCCAGGTCCTTTAGTGTGACGACGCAGTCGATCACCTCCCAGCCGCACAACCCCTGCTGCAGCGTCTCGTAGACGGTCTCCTCGATCGCCCGGTAAAACGCTGGCGGCAGTGAACCGAGCTCGCGTTCGTAGCGGATGCCGCTGCCCGATGGCCCGGCTTCGACCTGGAAGCCCAATCCGGCGTAGTACGGGTTGTCATCTGCGCCGATCACTTCGGTCTGCGCGCCGCTGCCGATGACGCGCTCGACGCAGATTGTCCGGCTCGGCCCGAACCAGACGTCGAGGCCGTAGTCGCGGGTCAGCGTGTCGGTCAGTACCTCCTTCTGCACCTCGCCGAAGAGGCGTACCGAGATCTCGCCCGCTTCGTTGCGCTGGCGGAGGGAGATGAGCGGATCCTGCTCGGCAAGCTGCTCCAACGCCTCGCGTAGCTGCGTGATTTTGCTCTTGTCGATCGGGCGGACGATGCTCTCGAGCGCCGGTGGCGGGAACGCCGTCGGTGCTCTGCCCACCCCGTCCTGCTCGCCAATGTGGTCGCCGATGCGCGCGTCGCGCAGCCCATGCAGGATCGCGATCTGGCCAGCTCGCAGCTCGGCGGACTGCACCGTCGCACCACCGCTGAACCGGTCGATTGCCGTGATGCGCTCGTCGATCTCCAGCGTTTCGCCGAATGTGTTCCGTCTTTGCAGCAAGACGTGCTGGCGGACGACTAGCCGACCGCTGAACAGTCGGACGTAGACGAGCTTCTCGCCGCCCGGTCGCCGCGCGATCTTGAAGACCGTCCCGCTCGTCGGCGCGTCGCAATTAGCCTCTGCCGGCGGCAGCCAGTCGGCGATGCTGGTGAGCAGCGCATCGACGCCGACGCCAGTCATCGCCGAGCCGAACAGCGCCGGCACGACATCGCGCGTCGCCACCTGCTGTCGCAGCTCGGCAGCGAGGAACGCGGACGACGGCGCGCCATCGCTGCGCTCGTACTCCTCAATCACCCGCTCGCTTGTCTCGGCCAGCAGGTCGGTCAGCGCCGCCAGATAGTCCGGATCGTCGCGGTCGATTGGCTCGACGTTCGCCGTGCGCTCGCCGAGGTCGGTTGCTTGGTTCAGCGCGACGACGCGCAGCCCGAGCTTCTGGCGGATATCGTCCAGCAGCGGTTCGCCGCGTGCACCGAGGCGGTCGATCTTGTTGACGAAGACGATCAGCGGCAGGCCAGCTGCCCTGATCGCGCGCGCCAGCCGTCGCGTCTGCGGCTGGACGCCCTCGACGGCCGAGACGACCAGCACGACGGCGTCGAGCGCATCGAGCGCACGCGCCACCTCGGCGATGAAGTCGCCGTGGCCAGGGGTGTCGATCAGATTGACGGTGAGATCGTCCAGCCGGAACGACGCGACCGCCGACCAGATGGTGATGCCGCGGGCCCGTTCGAGGTCCCGCGTGTCGGTCTGTGTTGTGCCTTTGTCGACGCTGCCGGGCGCGGCGATGACGCCGCTCTGGAAGAGGATGCGTTCGGTGAGGGTCGTCTTACCGGCGTCGACATGCGCCAGGATCCCGAGGTTGAGTTCTGCCATGCACGCTACCTTCGTTGAAGAAGCAGGTGGACGTCTGGTTCTTCAACAGGCTCCGCATGGGACTCTCCTTCTCACTCCGGATCGCGCAACGATGATGGGCGCGACAGCATCGCGCGGACGCATCGTAGCAACAGACGGCGGATTGCGCTACTGGCCGCGGGTCGTCCTGCGGCGCTGCGGCGTCGCCTCACGGCGAGGACGGCGCCAGCGCCATCCCTACGAAACGGCAAACGAACTCGTCGTCCACAGGACACCCCCTCTCCCAACGTTGGGCGGGAGCCCTCTGGGCAGCGGCCGGGGGATGAGGGCCGTCCTCACTCCACCACCGGCAGCGTGATCCGCGAAGGGTGCGCGGCGTCGTGGTGGATCGTATTCTCAGCGACCTGCGACCGGTGGTGGCGGCCGATCGGTTCGCCGGTGTTCGGGTTCGGGTCGAAGCGCGGGAAGTTGCTGGATGAGATGTCGACCCGAATGCGGTGGCCACGGCCGAAGACCGCGCCGGTGCCGTACATCGGGATCGTCAGCTCGTAGACCTGCCCCGGCTCCATCAGCGTCGGGTTGGCCGGATCGTCGCGGTAGCGGCAGCGGAAGATCGTGTCGGACAGGTTCAGCGCGTAGCCGTGCGGATAGTCTTCCGACGGCGGGAACACATCCACCAGCTTCACGGTGAAGTCCGTGTCCGGCGCGGACGACGAGATGTAGAGCGTGGCCTCCAGTGCGCCGATGACCTGCACTGGTTCGGCCAGCGGCTCGGTCTGGAAGACGACGACATCGTCGCGCGCCGCCAGCGGCATGCCGGTCTCGGGATCGCGCTGATCCTGCCCGCCGATCGAGACGACGCTGTTCCAGCGCTGCTCGTAGCTGATCCGTCCGCGCTCGTCGCCATCGACCGCGATCGCGTCGGAGAGCGACGAGAGGTTGCCGCCGACGGTCGGCACCGGGTTGGTCGGATCGTAGCGGAACGTCGTCGATGCCGTGCCGGTTCCAGCGATCGTGCCGAGGCCGCCGTCCGGCAGCAGGTAGTAGTCCGTCTGCGTCGTGCCGGGGAGCGGCAGCGCGTCCGCGTCGATCCAGTGGCCACCGCGCCAGAGGCGACCGTCGTGGGTGCGGCGCGTCTCGCCGTCGCCATCACCCATAACGAACAGCCGCGCTGCCGGCTCCTCACCGACGCCGTTGTCGATCCCCTTCAACCAGTGGTCGAACCAGCGCAGATGCAGGTGGAGGAACTCCTCGCCCAGATTCCCGGCGACTGGGGCAGTCGGGCCGAGCTCGACGTCGCCAGCGTAGCTGACATCGACCATGCTGTGTGTCCACGGGCCCATCAGCAGCCGCACCGGGCCGCGCTTGCGCTCGCCCAGCCCGGCGAAGTTCTCCAGAGTCGCCCGAGTGTACGAGTCGTACCAGGCGCCGCAGAGCAGCAGCGGCACGTCGGCGTGCTCGTCCCAGTACTTGGCGAAGTTGAGGCCTGGGTGGTCCCAATACTCCGTGTAGTCGCCGTTCGTGTAGAGATCCAGCGCCCAGCGCTCGACCGACGGCACCAGCGCCAGGGGCGAGAGGCCCGGCCGCAGCGGCAGGTGCTGAAGCCATTCCAGCGACGAAACACTCTGCAGCGCTGCCTTGCGCACCGGATCGTTGACGACCTCCGGATGGGTTGCGGCTTCCATGAACGCCCAGGCCAGGAAGCGCAGCTCCATCGCGCCGTTCTGCCGCACCGAGCTGGTGTAGGCGTTCGCGCCGGCCTGGTTGACGACCATGGTCGCCAGGCTGGGCGGGTTCAGCACCGCCGCTGCGGTCTGCGTCCAGCCGAGGTAGGACGTGCCGAACATGCCGACCTTGCCGGTCGACCAGGGCTGCGCGCCGAGCCACTCGATCGTGTCGTAGCCGTCCTCTGGCTCCTGTGTCAGGAAATAAAATGTGCCCTCGGAGCGATAGCGCCCGCGGCAGTCCTGGATGGCGACGACGTAGCCGCGGCGGGTGAAGTACTCCGCGCCGATGCGCGTGTCGTCGTTGCGCTTGTTGTAGGGCGTGCGCACCAGTAGTACCGGGTGACGCCCATCGACGCGCACACCGGGGTCGTCCGGTTGCGCCGGGAAGTACAAGTCGGTCGCCAGCCGCACCCCGTCCCGCATCGGCATCATGACCTCCAGGGCGGCCAGTACCCCGTACTCTTCCGCCGATTCCGCCGCGCCTCGCCACTCACCCACGCGCTCCTCCTTCGTGCTGCGTTGTCGCTGCCAGGATGTATCCGTGCATGAGACCGCGAGACGTGACGCTCGTCAAGACCGCCAGCCGTAATCGGCAGCGACGAATTTCCGCGGCATTGGAATGTATCGAACGGGTGGGAGATCTTTCGGTTGCGACCTCAAGATGACAGGTGGAAAAGTTGGTCGCCAAGCCAGCGAGCCGTGCTGGACAGCCGGGGGGTGGTTAGTGCCAGCAATGGCGAGTAGTCCGCTCGGCGGCCAACCCTTGTCCTGCCATCTGCCGCCCAGGGGGCACCCGCAGTGAGAGATCTCTCACCCGTTTGACTCAGTCCAACGTTGGAGAGATTTCTCGGCTCACTCAGCGCATCTATGATTCGTCTACGTTGGCATTGGCTCCCCCAAGGAGAGGACCTGCATGGCTGACCTGGCAACCCTGAATGAGTTTCTCGCTGGCGCGTCGGTCGATGACGCGGTGTTCGCGCTGCGGCCGGACTATCGCGTCATGCTGCTGGCGGTCGATGGGCGAGCCGGGCGAGAGTGATGAGGCGAACGATGCGCTGTTGCAGCGCTCGGAGGCTGCGCAGTCGCGGCGCTCGGTGATGCGCCGCCCGACCAGCTCCCGCACGTCGCGGCCTGGCGCGATGCCTACCGCGCGTTCGGCGCGAAGCCGCAGCGTACGCGCAACAGCCTGGAGGCGCTGTTGCGGCGGGCTGCCGACGGCCTGCCACGGATCAACCGGCTGACCGACATCTACAACGCGATCTCGGTACAGCATCAGATTCCGCTCGGTGGCGAGGATCTGCACCGCTACAGCGGTCCACCGCGGATCCGCGCGACCGGTGACGAGTCGTTCGACACGGTCGCGGGCGGCGAGGAGATTATCGAGCATCCCGAGCCGGGCGAGGTGATTTGGTGCGACGATGCCGGGGTGACCTGCCGACGCTGGAACTGGCGGCAGGCGCGCCGCACGCAACTGCACGACGAGACGACCTCCGCGATCTTCATCCTCGATGCGCTCGAGCCGCTGACCAACGCGGCGCTGCAGGCGGCGACTGATGAGCTCGTTGGCCATCTCGCTCGGCTCGGGCCCGACATCGTCGTTGCGCAGCGGTTGATCGGTGCCGGCGGGAGCGCGGACTGACCGCGTAGCTCGCGCGGGTCAGCTGGCTCCGCAGCCATCGTCGCGTGCGAACCTGATGGCGTCTTCCTGGCTGAGTGCAGCGCCCTCATTGAACAGCGCAGTCCAACGTGTTGCGCCGAGTGCGTCCGCCCGGTGCAGGAGGTCTGGTCGGCTTCCTCACGTTCGGCGGTCGCGGCAATCGCGCGAGCCTGCTTCGTATCTGCTGTGCGGCACCCAGCAGGCGCGCCGCACGCTCCACCTGTCGGTCAGTGACGGCGACGGCGGCGAAGCGCTCGAGCGTGACGGCGATCTGGCGAGGATCGTTCATCGCGACGTTGAGCGTGAGCGCTTCCCGCAGCGCGGTCGTGGCGCGTTGCGTCTCCCCCTTGCGGTTCGCCACGTTGCCGAGGTTTGAGTAGATCGCGCCGGTCATGCGGGTGAACCCCCGCCGCGCGCGAGATCGACAGTGCCTCCTCGCGCAGTGACCGTGCGGTCAAGGTCGCCGAGGTAGAACCAGGCCGCGCCGAGATTGCTCAGCGAGCGCACCAACGCCTCCGTATGGTTGATCCGTCGTGCAAGCGGAACGCAGCGCTCCCAAATCTCGATCGCGCGGGAACTCCCGTAGTCGTAGGCAATGCCGGCCAGCAGGATCAGCGAGTTCACCTCCCCGGCTGTATCGTCCGCTGCCTGGTAGAGCACGACACTCTGCTTTCGAAGAGTTGGTCGCCGCCGATCGCCCTGCGTTCCAGCATGCCGCCGGCCCGACAGAGCAGGGCCCGCACGGAGAGCGGCGCGTCCCCAAAGTCGGGCCGAGCCAATGCCCGCTCAACCCACTCGCGACCTTCGCCGATGTAGCCACGCAGCAGCCAGAATCGACCGAGCGCACCGACCAGCCGGATCTCCGTCTCGCCATCTGGCTGGTCGCCTGCCCAGCCGAGCGCCCCCAGGTTGTCATGCTCGGCTTCAAGGCGGGGGAGCCAGGCGCCGGCCCTGACCGTAGAGATCATCTGCCGATTGCTCGGCCAGCGTCATGTGTAGTAGTGCGCATGCCGCGCGCGCAGCGCCGCCGCCTCCGACTCGCTCGCCAACCGCTCGGCAGCGAACTGACGCAACAGCTCGTGGAGCGCGTAGCGCCCGGTTCCGCTCTGGCTCAGGAGCGACCTGTCCACCAGACGGACCAGCACTCCGGCGCGTGTGGCTGCGACTTCCTGTGCGGCGGCGCGATCGAAGCTGCCGTGAAAGACCACCAGCCGCATCAACGCCCGTCTCTTCCTCACTGAGCAGACGCCACGAGTGCTCGAAGACCGCGCGCAGGCTGCGATGTCGGTCCGGAATGTCGCGGGTGCGTGCTGCCAGCGAGTCCAGATCGGATTGCAGCGCGTCGGCGATCTCGTCGGTGCTGTAGTGATCGATCCAGTGCGCGGCCAGCTCGATGCCGAGCGGCAAGCCGTCGAGCAGCCCACACAGGCGCGCGGCACCGGCGACCTCGTTCGCCTCCTGTCCCCAGCCCGGAACCCGACGACCTGCATGATCCAGGAACAGGCGCACACCGGCGTGCCCGGTCGGGTCGGTCGCCGCGGTGGTCGGGACGGACAGACCCCCAGCCGCAGCAGTGCTTCTCCGCTGATGCCCACTGGTCGCGTGATGTCGCCAGGATGCGCAATCCCGGCGCGGCGCGCAGCAGTGTCCGTGCAACGTTGCCCACTTCGGGCAGATGCTCGCGTTATCGAGAATCGTGGCGCCGTTCGGGCGCGGAAGTGATGGCAAGGGCCGCCAGCGGGGCGCGTTGGCCATCCATGACCAAACTAAGCGGCAGCGGCAATGGCCCCGCGACGGTCGCGACTTGCAACGCCGGGTCCGCACCGGCCTGCACACCCGCCAGCGGCACCCACCAGACGCCATCGGAGAAGCCTGCTTGTATGACCCAGGCGCATTCGAGGGCCAGCCGCGTTTTGCCAACCCGCCGGCACCGACGATCGTTACCAATCGCGATGAACTATTCGGCAGCTTGAGCAGCCTCGCCAGTTCCTTTCGCGCCCGATCAGCGGCGCGAGCGCGGCCGGCAGGTTGTGCGCGTGCGATCGGGCGCTCGGCAGTGCGGTGGGTGTTGTGCTCGCAGTGGCACCGCTCGCTCGAATGTGCTCGGCCATCTGCGTCGTTTCGCGGTCTGGCGCGACGCCGAGGCCATTGCGGAGCGTCTCGACGCAGCGGGCATAGGCGGCCAGCGCGGCAGCGCGATCTCCGTTGCGCGCGTGCGCGCGCATCAGGTGGCGGTAGGCGGCCTGCCAGGGATCGAGTGCCAATTGCCGCCCGGCAGCGGCCACCGCCTCGGTGGGGTGCCCGGCAGCGAGGTGATGCTCAGCGACTGCCTGCAGGATTGTCAGCGCTCGCTCGCGCAGCTCTCCCGCTTGAGCAGCAGCCAGTCCTCAAACGCCTCGCAGCTCGGCAGGTTGAATCCGGCCAACAGCTCGCCCTGATAGAGCGCGGCGGCTCGTTCAGATCGGCTGGCTCCGGGCTTTCGGCCAGCCGCACGAACTCCCGTATCGACCACAGCCGCATCGGCGCGCCACTGCAGCGCCGTGCGGTTCGCACCGGGTTCGTGTCGTTTGCGAAAGCGGCTCGCAGGCGCACGAGTGACTGCGTCAGGTTGCGCAGCGCGTCGGGCTCTGGCAGCTCCGGCCATAGCAGCCCGGCCAGCAAGCTGCGGCTATGGGGCCGATCCGCCTCAATCGCCAGATAGGCCAGCAGCGCCTGAACCTTGACGCCGCGCAGGCCGCCGAGGGCGCGCCGTTGTGGAGCACCTGGAACGTGCCCAGGCAGCGGATGTCGTACCCACAGGGGGACTCCAGAAACGTATATCAACACTGCGAAAATGCACATGAACACGCTCACCATATCACGACTCAACCGCATTCGTGCAAACAGAATTGACACCATTTTTGCGTTCCAGTCGCAGTCAGGTCGCATTGCAGTGCAGTCATCGGTCAGGCTGAGAGCATGAACGGACGAGAGCAGTGACACATCCGGGGGACACGCCCCCGCGTGCGCCCAACGTCAGAGCTTTTTGCTCACGTTGTGGCAGGAGCAGGCGGGTGGACCATGGCGGGCATCGTTGCGCCCGACTGATGGTGGCGAGCGGTCGGGGTTTGCGCGATCGAGCATCTTGCCGCCTATCTGCTGCGCCTCACCACGCCGGATCAGGACGAGCGTACCGCATCAGATGCGCCGGATGCGCCGTCCTGGAGAGACGATGCCGGGCCGGCGTAAGACACCGGCGCAGCAACGACGGAAAGGTGCAGGGAGATGGAACGACAGCAAACGATCCCGATCGGTCAGGCGCGATTGCGAGTGCTGATCAGCGCGCTGCTGCTGGCCGGCCTGCTCGTCACGCTCGTCCCGGCGGTGAGCCGGCCAGCCAGCTTCACGGTAACGAACCTCAATGAGTCCGGGGCTGGCTCACTACGTCAGGCCTTGGCTGACGCGAAGGCGGCGGTTGGCGACGATACGATCTCGTTCGAGGATGGGTTGACCGGCACGATCACCGTCGCCAGTCAATTGGTCATCGATAGCAACGTCATCATCCAGGGACCGGGCGCGGAGCTACTGACGATCAGCGGCGGCAACACGACCCGTGTATTCCTGGTGAAGGATGGTGTCACTGCCACAATCGATGGGCTGGCGATCAGCGATGGGAGTGCCGACAATGGCGGCGGTATCCACGTTGCTTCGAGCACGCTCAACGTCACCAACAGCGTGTTCACTGGCAACGGGTCCTTCGGGGATTGGCGCGTGTGGGGCGGCGCAATCAACGCCTCGTGGAGCACGGTCACTATCACGAACAGCACATTCTCCGGCAACAATGGATATATCGGAGCCGCCATCCATTCTGCTGATTCAGTGGTACGCGTTGAGAACACGACGGTAGAACACAATGACAGTATCTACCTTGCCGGTGGGGTGTCGTCGATGGGAACTGGCTCTGTCACGATCGTCGACAGCATCTTCACCGACAACACCGGAAATGCAGGAGCATTTGGCGGTGCGGTATATGCCGAAGGGAACGACCTCACCGTCATCGACAGCACGTTCTTCAACAACGATGCGGGTCCATTAGGCAGTTTCGAGGCGCTATCGCCAAGTCTTTCGGCACCCTGACGGTTACCGGGAGCAGCTTCATTGAGAATAAGCTGAAGGGTGGCGCTATCTACAGCTCCGACGCAACGATGCACATATCGGACAGCGAGTTCGTCGAAAACACTAGTTGGCGCGGTGGTGCCATCTATGCCGAGGGCGAACAAGCCGCCAATACCATCAACAACAGCACATTTGATCGGAATCGTTCGGTGTATGACGGTGGTGCATTGTACGCGGAGTACCCTTTACCATCGTCAACAGCACATTCACTGGCAATACCGCAAAGAGGGGTGGAGGGATGGCTGTACTCCACTGGCCCCCACTGACTTTGTTGTTGCTAACAGTACCTTCAGCGGGAATTCGGCGGCTGACAAGGGAAACAGCATAGCCAACTGGAGCGCATGACGATTACCGGTTCGATCTTTGCCGATCAAAGATGGATCATCCTGCTGGATCAACGACCCAGGTACGCTCATCGTCGCCGAGATCGTCGATAGCGGCTACAACCTGTCCAGTGACGCGACCTGCGTCAGCGCGCCACCAGCCTGCCCAACACCGACCCGCTGCTCGAGCCACTGGCGACATCCGGCGTGGCGACCAACGCTGTGCTCGCGCAAGCCGGCGGTCCGCTCGGTCCCGTGGCTGTCTTGTGCGTCGGTGCAACAGATCACGCTGGAAACAGCGGTTCGGCATCGGCGACATACAGTGTGTTCGATGGAACGCCGCCCGTCATCACCTACACGCTTGATCCCGCTATCCCAAGTGGCGACAACGGGTGGTACGTCGGCGATGTTACCCTGACCTGGACGGTTATTGATCTGGAGTCACCAGACACGCTTAGTCAGGTGGGTTGCGCCGACCAGACCATCAATGCCGATCAGATGAAGACAACCTATTCGTGCCAGGCGACCTCGTCGGGTGGTGCGGCGGCGCAGGTGGACGTGATCATTGGCCGCGACGCGACCGCTCCGGTTGTGACTGTGGCCGGCGTTGCTGATGGTTCAACCTACCCGGCTAGCTCCGTTCCGGTCGCAAGTTGCACCACGACCGACGCCACCTCCGGCGTCGCGACACAGGCCACCGTCAGCACGACAGGCGGACCGGTCGGCGACATCACCGTCACCTGCGCTGGTGCGACGGACAACGCCGGCAACACAGCGGCAGCAGCCTCGGCGACCTACTCCGTGCAGTATGACTGGAATGGCTTCAGCGGCGTGGTGAAGAACCAGCCGAAGGCGACCACCTGGATCGCCTTGCTGCCGGTGCCGGTCCTGTTCTCGATCGATGGCAACCAGGGACGCGACGCCGTCACCAGCATCACCTCGCGCAGTTGCAGCAACGCACCGGGTGTTGGTGAAGTCAGTGCCGGATCGCTGTTCAACATCGGTGTGGTCAGTCTGGGACGCAGCGACCAGTACCTGTTCATCTGGACGACGCCACGCTCGTGGGCGCGCACCTGCCGCGTGCTGACCGTCACCCTGGCGGATGGCACGTCTCACGAAGCGATATTCAACTTCAAGTAAGCAACGCGGCATACAACCGCCCGCAGCGGGGTTCTGTTCGTCACCCAGCGCCCTGCTGCGGAACGACATACGCCGGTAGAAATGGTGATTGAAAGGGATATGGATATGGCGAGGCCTGTCGCAGTTTACTCCTCCCGCTCGTTCGTGCGCTTGCTCCTGAGCGCCTTCCTGCTGGCCGGCCTGCTCGTCACGCTCGTCCCTGCGGTGAGCCGGGCGGCGAGCTTCACCGTAACGAACACGGACGATAGCGGCCCCGGGTCGCTGCGTCAGGCTGTGCAAGATGCATCAGGGTTGTCGGGTGACCACACGATTACCTTCGCCCTGAACAATTGCCCCTGCGCGATCGTCCTCACGAGTGTGCTGATAATCAGTGGCAACATCACGATCCAGGGATTGGGCGCAGACATGCTGACGATCAGCGGTGGGAATGCCACGAGGGTGTTCCTGGTGAAGGACGGCGTCACCGCCACGCTCGACGGCCTGACGATCAGCGATGGCAGTGCCGAGGAAGGCGGCGGTATCCACGTTGCTTCGAGCACGCTCACCATCACCAACAGTGTCTTCACCGGCAACGGCTACGTCAACGTTTGGGGCGGATGGGGCGGCGCAATCAACGCCTCGTCGAGCACTGTCACCATCACGAACAGCACATTCTCCGACAACACCGGATATATCGGTGCCGCGATCCATTCTGCCGATTCAGTGCTGCGCATCGAGAACACGACGGTGGAGCACAATCTGAGCACCTACCTCGCCGGAGGGGTGTCGAGCATGGGCACCGGCTCGGCGACGATCGTTGACAGCATCTTCACCAATAACGAAGGCGGTGAATCAGGCACCGGCGGCGGCGTCTACGCTGATACTGACCTCACCGTCATCGGCAGCTCGTTCTCCAATAACGACGCGGGTGAGTATGGCTGGGGTGGCGGCATCGCCATGTTCGGCGGCGATCTGGCGATTACCGGGAGCAGCTTCATCGAAAACACTGCCGACGCTAGTGGCGGCTATGGAGGCGCGATCTTCACGACGTACGCAACATCGATAGAGATCGCTGACAGCGAGTTCGTTGAAAACACGGGCTGGATGGGTGGTGCTATCTACACTGAAGGTGACTCGACCATCAGTATGATCAGCAGCACGTTTGATCGGAACCATGCAACGGATACCGGCGGTGCAATATACGCGTCAAAACCTCTCAACATCATCAACAGCACGTTTAGCGGCAATTCCGCAAAGACGGGTGGAGGGATCGGTTCGTACCAGTTTGGCTCAGCGGCTGACAATGTTGTTGCCAACAGTACCTTCAGCGGGAATTCGGCGGCTGACAAGGGAAACAGCATAGCCACCTTCAGCCCCATGACGATTGCCGGTTCGATCTTTGCCGATCAAGATGGATCATCCTGCTGGATCAACGACCCAGGTACGCTCATCGTCGCCGAGATCGTCGATAGCGGCTACAACCTGTCCAGTGACGCGACCTGCGTCAGCGCCGCCACCAGCCTGCCCAACGCCGACCCGCTGCTCGAGCCACTGGCCGACAATGGCGGCTCCACGCAGACCCACGCGCTCGCTTCGAATAGCCCGGCGCTCGACCGTATCCCGGTCGGCACCCTCGGCTGCGGCACGACGCTCACGATCGATCAGCGCGGCGTCGAGCGACCACTGGGGACGGCCTGCGACATCGGTGCGTTCGAGGCGCTCGCCGACACCACTGCCCCGGTCATCACGCCGACGGTGAACGGCACCCAGGGCAGCAACGGCTGGTACACCAGCGACGTGACCGTCTCCTGGAGTGTCGTTGACGACGAGTCGGCCATCAGCGCCTCGGCTGGTTGTGACGACGCGATCATCACCGAAGACACCGCTGGCACGACGCTGACCTGCGAGGGCACCAGCGCCGGTGGTACCGCCAGCCAGTCTGTCACCATCCAGCGTGATGCCACCGCACCCATCGTCAGTGTCACCGGCATCACTGATGGTGCGGTGTATACGGTCGGCGACAGCATGCCGTCGGTCGGCTGCCTCACCATCGACCCCACGTCAGGCGTGACGACCGCTGCAGAGCTCAGCATAACTGGCGGTACGGTCGGTGACATCACCGTCACCTGCGCTGGAGCAATCGACAACGCCGGTAATTCCAGTTTGCCCGTCTCAGCAACCTACACGGTTCACTACGACTGGCAAGGTTTTGTCCCCGCAACGGATTCTCGGCGCGGACCGAGAAAGCTGCTGGCCGGTCCCCCGCTGACCGTCGTGTTCGTCATCAATGGTGGTGTTGGTCTGGATGCAGTGGAGAGCATCACATCGATCGCCTGTAATGCTGCCCCAGGGACGGAGCCGACGATCGCCCTGCCGGTGGGTCGTAAGGGCGAGTTACAGCAAGGTGCCGCAAACACCTTCATCTTCCAATGGAAAACATCCCGCGCGATGGCTGGAACCTGCCAGGTGCTCCGCGTCACCCTGACGGACGGCACCTCCCACGACATCACCTACCACTTCCTCTAAGAGGAAGCGTTGCTCTCCTGACGATGATCGCCCCAACGGTCATGGCCAGGACCTCCACACAGAACGACGGCGGGCGAGCGCGCGCACGACCCCCCGCCGCAATCCGGCAACCCGCAGGG
>JAMLIA010000084.1 GCA_023954495.1 Thermomicrobiales bacterium
ATGCAGACGTACAACCAGATCTTGAAAGCGGCAAGTCAATTCCATGAACGGGCCTTGCCTCGGAGAGTGACAGCATACCTTCCGTGGTTCACACATCCGCAGCGCCCGGATGCACCATCGCACAGCGGCTTCAAATACGAGACTTCATTCCTGGTAAGAATGAGGTCTCGTACCCGCCATGCTAATTCGAAAACGCTAGTTCCCGGCCACCCTTGCGAAGAGCGCGCCGAATGCCTCACGATCGACTGAGCGACACACCGAAGACACTGCATCTCCCGCAGCTGCCTCCGCAAGCCGGGTCCGACCCCGCTTTGCGTCAGTTGTGTCGATCACAACCTGACCTTCAGCAAGCTCAACTAGCGACGGGTCTTCGGCAACTGCAACTGCAAGCGGATCGTGGAGGTTCGCTGCCGGTCGTTCGAGATCAACCAGAATTCGCCGCGTCATCTCCCGAACAAGCACTGCGCTCGGCTCCGAGGCCTGCGCGAGCCGATCCCAACCTGTGCGATCCAGTGTTGTCTTGTGCGTCACATCCAGGCCAACCCAGGTAGCCCGGAACCCGGCATCGGCAACCCGCTGGGCAGCATCGGGATCGACAAAGATGTTGAACTCAGCCGCCGGAGTCTGGTTACCCTCATTGAAAAACGCGCCACCCATAATCACGAGCTGCTGTACCCAGTCGACGATGCGTGGCTCGAGCGATAGCGCAACGGCAAGATTCGTGAGTGGGCCAACGAAAACGAACGTGATGTTGCCCTGGTGCTCCCGCGCCAACTGCACGATAGCTTCCGGCGCGCTCGTTGAAGACAGCGGAGCCGGTTCGACATCGGGCTCCCAATCGCCCAGGCCCGCCGTGCCGTGATGCGCTCTGGCATCAACCAGCTCGCGAACAAGTGGGCGATCCATGCCCGAATAAATCGGCACATCAAGGTTGAGCCATGCGGCGACTGTCTGCGTGTTGCGAGTTGCGAACTCAAGCGGGACATTTCCGGCGACGGTCGAAATGCCAATCAGGCGATGGCGATCCAGGCGTGACGCAAGCGCAATGGCCATGGCATCGTCGACACCGGTATCAACATCCAGCAGCAACGGTATCCGACTGTCGCTCATTCATCTCCTCCGCCCTGCGCAACCGCTTCAAGCCAGGCATGCACTGGCGGCGTTTCGGTTAGCTGCGACTCCGATTTGATGTCAACGAATGTGGGTCCGCCGTCGTTGAGTGCCTCCGCCAGGGTGCGCTGCAGGTCTGCCGGGTCAGTCACCTGCCACGAGCGCAGCCCGAAGCCGCGAGCGATCGCGGCGTAGTCAACCGGGTTGAAGTCAACTGAGAAGTAACGCTGGCCGTGATACAGGTGCTGCAGCTCCTTGATCCAGCCAAATGCGCCATTGTTGAAATGGATCAGCGTCAGCGGCAGATTCAGGCGCGAGATCGTCTCCAATTCACCAACTGACATGCCGAATGAACCATCGCCCATCATGCTGATCGTGCGGCCCTGGGGTCGGGCGTAGTGCGCGCCGACGACAGCCGGGAGCGCGTAGCCCAGGCCACCGTGTGCACGTGGGATCACGGTCCAGCGGCCGGCCTGCGGCAGGACGTACTGCGCACCGAGATACGGAGTCGGCGTTCCTGGATCAGCGACGATCACCGTTTCGTCCGGCAGCAGCTGCTTGAGCGCAGCAATGACGCGCTGCGGCTTGATCGGCTGCGAATCTGAGCGTGCCTCCTCGGCGACCTGATCGAAGTAGGCCGTACGCGAGGCATCGATGCCGTCCAGCCATTGCACTCGATCGACAGACGGCGTCTGCTTGCCAAGCGCCTCGGCCAGGTCCATCAGCGCCGCTCCGGCATCGCCGATGACAGGAGCAATGGTTCGATAGTTGTTGCCGATCTGCCATGGATCAATATCGATGTGAACGACCGGCAGATCGCGTGATCGTTTGGGAAGCGTCCAGTTGAGCGTTGTCGTCGAATCGGTGCGCGTGCCCACGAGGATGATCAGGTCCGCCTCGGCCACGATCCGGTTCGCATACGGTCGTGCTCCATTGCCACCGACAACACCGAGCGACAGACGATTGGTTTCGGCGATGCTACCCTTACCATTGATAGATGTGCCCACCGGGATAGAGCCGGCCTCGGCGAGCGCTGTCAACGCATCCCAGGCGCGCGAAATGAGCACCCCGCCGCCTGCGACGATGACCGGCTTCTTTGCAGCGCGGATGAGGTCTGCCGCCCGCTCGACGCTTTCGGCGTCGGGCCGTGATCGGCTCGCCGGGACCGCGCCGAAGTGCGGCACGCCGTAGACGTTGTCATCGTCAACAGGCGCCTTCAACACGTCGGCCGGCATCGAGATCGAGACCGCTCCGGGCCGACCGGTCGTTGCCATCCGCACCGCGCGACGAACAACATCTGGTGCAGTATCAGCCGTCGTCAGGCGCGCTGCCCACTTGGTGATCGGTTGGAACAGCGCCTGCTGATCGAGCTCGGTCAGGACGCCACGCCCCTCTTGCGAGATCGGTGTATCGGAAGTCAGGCAGATCAGTGGCAAGAACGACCCGTGCGCTTCGGCAACGCCGGGCACGATGTAGGTCGCGCCGCCGCCGCTCGGGCCCTCGCAAACGCCGATCTTGCCGGAAACGCGCGCGTATGCATCGGCCATGAAAGAAGCGGACCGCTCGTCGCGAGTCAACACATGCTGGATGCGGCCCTCATTGCGATACAGCGCATCGTAAAAGTCCATGCCCGTATCACCCGGCAGGCCAAAGATATGCTCGATCCCGCTTTGTATCAGGATTTCGGCGATCGCGTCACTGACATTCACCGACCTTACGTCCTTTCGATTTCCCTTTGGATGCCGCGACACTATACGGCGGTCTCAGGTGCTCGTCCAGCCCTCAGGCGCAATGACGCCGATCATGAGATCGTTCACGTTGGTTCCCGTCGGACCCGTGACCAGGGCAGCGCCTCGTTTGTTCAACCAGGTGAAAGTGTCGCTGGCTGCTATCGTCTGCTCGGCTGATCGAGGATCATCGACCGTGGTGCCGTCGACGACTCCGCCGGCCGCGCCGCTCACGCCGTCGTCGCCATCAGTCGCCAGGCAGCCGATCGCGCAGCCGGGCAGCCTCGCGATTCGCAACGCGGCAGCAACCGCCGCCTCGCAATTGCGCCCGCCGACCCCGTCGCCTGTCACGTGGACAACCGTTTCACCGCCGGCGACGATGCAGCACGGCGACGCGAATGAGGTACGTCCTGAGATCGTCTCAGCGACGATGCTGCCGAACATGCGGCCCGCCTCGCGGGCTTCTATGTCGATACCACCGCCGAGGAGATGGACCGCCAGGCCCTGCTCGCGTGCAACATCCGCCGCCGCTTCCATCGCGGCTGCCAGATCGGCAACGACGCACGACGTGAGCGGCTCGACGCCTCGACGCTCGCTCGCCTCGGGCAGATCAATCTTCAGACCAAACCGCTCAACAACGGCCTCAGCGCTTTCGTGCATGTCAGGAGGGACGGTCGGACCACTCGCGATGACCGTCAGGGGATTGCCCAGCACGTCTGAGACGACAAGGTTGACGACGCTCCTGCCGGACAATATGTTGAGCAGCCCGCCGCTCTTCAGAAGGCTCAGTCGTGAACGCACCGCGTTGAGTTCTCGGATCGACGCACCGCCGCGCAGGAGTTCTTGCGTTATGTCGCGCAAGGTATCGAGGCTGATGCCCGGTCGAAGCGCTTCAACGAGTGCCGAGCCGCCGCCGGAAATGAGGCACAGCACAACAGCACCCTGCGGAACTGCCTGCGCGAACTCGATCAGCCGCTGTCCTGCCGCCACGGATTCCGAGTCTGGAACGGGGTGTGATCCAAGCAACACCGTCGAGCGCAGCGCCAGATGCTCCGGTGCCTGTTTCGTGACAACGATGCCGTCCTGCAACCGGTCGCCGAGGACCTCCTCTGCAGCGGCCATCATCTGGCAACCAGCCTTGCCAATGGCGATCGCCCAGATTTCGGCATCATTGTCCGCGACGATCCGCTCGTTGACCTCGAGGCTGCCATCGCTTCGGAGTGTCAGCACGCGACGGACTGAAGCACCGGCGTCTACTCGTTCGACGGCAGCGTGATACATCTCAACAATCAGATCGCGCAGCGGCGAGTCGGCCATTACTGTCGCTGCTTCAACAGGGCAAGCGTGTCGGAGAGATCCTGTGGCAGGGCTGCCTCGACATCAATCGGCTGTCCACCCGGTAACGCGAATCGAAGTCTGCGAGCATGCAGGAACTGGCGTTCCAGCGGCAGGTCCGGCGACTTGCCGCCATACAACGTATCGGCTGCGACCGGGTGCTTGATGAACGCGCAATGCACCCGGATCTGGTGCGTTCTGCCGGTCTCGATATTGACGTCCAGCAGCGTGTAGCCGGGCAGGCGTTCGATCACGCGGAAATGAGAAATGGCAGATCGGCCGTCGCGAACAACTGCCATGCGCTTGCGGTTGTGCGGGTCACGGGCAATCGGCGCGTCGATCGTCGCTTCGTCTTCCGGGACGTTGCCGAGGACGAGCGCCGTGTATTCCTTGATGACAGACCGCTGCTGCCACTGCTTCAGGAGTGACCGGCGCGCATGCTCATTCTTGGCTACCACGATCAGCCCGGACGTGTCCTTGTCGAGGCGATGAACGATGCCCGGACGTTCGGCACCCGGCGTGATCATCTCGGGTCGCAACCACTTGAGGACATTGACGAGCGTCCCGTGCTCATGTCCCGGCGCAGGATGCACAACGAGACCGGCCGGCTTGTCGAAAACCATCACGTCATCATCCTCATAGACGATGGCGATTGGCACGACCGCAGGAGTCAGCTCCGCAGGCTCTTCAGGCCGCGGCGAGCGCACTTCCACTTTGTCGCCTGCCGCCACCTTGTAGCTTGGGCGAGTTGTTTCGCCGTTGACGAGCACGTCACCCGCCTCTATGAGGCGCTGCACGAACGAGCGGCTTGTGTCCGGCATGCGGTCGGTCACGAAGCGATCAACTCGCTCCTCCGCACATTCAGGTGGCACATCCAGCCGGACAACAAACGAGGAATCGCTCATTGTTCGTCGGGCGCTTCCGCGAGGCTGCTGGTGCTAATTGCATTGTTCGGCGACTGGCGAACCTCAGGATCGCGAAAGAGCAGGCAGTACATCAGCAGAATCACGCCGATCGTGATTGCGGAATCGGCGACGTTGAACGTCGGGAAGCGCGGGAAGTCGATCCAGTCGATGACATGCCCGTATCTGAACCGATCGATGATGTTCCCGAACGCGCCGCCAATCTGCATGCCAAGCGCGATCGCCAGCAGCGGATCACGCGCCGCCGCCCGCGCGTAATAGATCCCGAGCAACGACACCGCGACGACCGCCAGAATCTTCAGAATCTCGGAACTGCCCTGAAACAGTCCAAAGGCTGAGCCAGTGTTGCGAACGTAGATGAACCGCAGCACACCCGGGATGACGGTGAAGACGTCACGATCGCCATCCGGGCCGAGACGATCCAGCACAATGCGCTTCGTCAGGAGATCGAGAGCCAGCACGCTGAGCGCAGCAGTCAATGCGAAGACAAGCGGCTTCAGGTAGGCGCGCGTATGAGGTTGAGAGTCGGACGAGTTGATGGAACACTCCTTGATGCGGACCGGCGCATGGCCGGATTTCGCTCGCTTTCGTACGACGCTCCGGAGGTTGCCGTTGCGCTCGGAGTCTACCACCGGCCAGTCCGCCAATGCCCTTCGTTTGATCATTGCAGGCGGTGGGACGGGCGGGCACGTTTCACCAGCGGTCGCAGTCGCCCAGGAGCTGCAACGACGGCGCTCAACTGAAATTCTCTGGATCGGTTCGGGCGCTGCCGTCGAGCGCGATGCAGCCGCCGCAATCGGCGCAACGTTCGCGACCGTGAAAACCGGCAAGCTGCGACGGTACCTCTCGCTGCAGACCCCGCTCGACGCGATGCGCATTCCGGTCGGTGTCGTTCAGGCATGGCGTCTTCTCGCCAAATGGCGTGACGCGGTGGTTGTGTCGACCGGTGGATTCGTCAGCGTGCCAACTGTCGTTGCCGCACGAATGCGCGGCATTCCGACGCTCACGCACGAGCAGACCGCGCACATCGGACTGGCCACGAAGATCAACGCGCGCTTCGCCGACGTTGTTGCCCTGTCCTATGAGCGCTCGCAATCGCTGCTCTCGTCCGCACGGGGTCGCGTCGTCGTCACCGGCAACCCTGTGCGAGCTTCCGTGCTTCACGGCGACGCCGCGCGCGCATACTCAGCGTTCGATCTGCCGGACGACCTGCCGCTGGTCTACATTACCGGCGGTGCCCAGGGCGCGCGTTCACTGAATGCTGTCGTCGCTGACTCGCTGTCTGACCTGCTGGGATATGTCGCAATTCTGCATCAGGCCGGCCCGCTCGCTCTTCACAACGATGCTGCAACATTGCAGCAACGTGCGAACACTCTCTCGCTCGACCTGCGGAGTCGCTACCGTGTTGTCGAGCTTGTCGGTGATGAGATTGGCGATGTCTACGCCGCCGCGAGCGTCGTGCTGGGCCGAGCCGGAGCCGGCACGGTCAATGAGGTCAGCGCGCTCGGTATCCCTGCCATTCTCGTGCCGCTTCCCGGCGCTGAGGAGCAGCATCAGAATGCGCAACAGCTCGTCCAACGCGGCGCAGCCATCGAGATTTTTCAGGCTGACCTGACGCCGGAGCGGCTTGTCAATGAGATACGCGAACTCGTGACCACGCCGGGGCGACTCACGAAGATGCGTGCTGCTGCTTGTGGCTCAGACACGCATGACGCGGCATCTCGCCTCGCGGACGAAGTCGAGTCACTCGCGCAGGCTGGACGAGACTAGCGATCGAGGCTGCGGTCGATTGCCTCGTCGAGAGTCGCAGCGCGAATAATCTCGAGTCCTGCGGGTGGCCGAACCAGCCCGCGCCCGAGCGCGGCAGGAACGACAGCCCGCTCAAATCCAAGCTTCGCCGCTTCTTGCAGTCGCCGTTCGAGCTGACTCACCGAGCGCAGCTCGCCTGCGAGTCCGACTTCCCCAACTGTCACGAGTCGAGGATCAATTCGCGACTCTCGATAGCTCGATGCGATCGCCATCGCCACGCCCAGATCGGCAGCCGGCTCGCTGAGTTTCATGCCACCGACAACGTTGACGAAGACATCCTGATCGGCGAGCGACAACCCGACCCGCTTCGATAGCACCGCGACAAGCATCTGGATGCGGCTGAGGTCGATGCCGTTCGCCGTTCGGCGCGCGTTACCAAACGCGCTTGCGCTTGTCAGGCCCTGAACCTCAACGAGGATTGGGCGGGTGCCTTCCATCGTGACGACCACCGTCGAGCCGGCCGCATTCCCGGGACGCTCTTCGAGGAACGCCTCACTCGGATTGCGGACCTCGCGCATGCCGCGCTCGACCATCTCGAACACGCCAACTTCGTCGGTCGAGCCGAATCGGTTCTTAACCGCGCGAAGAATGCGGTACTGATGGAACCGGTCGCCTTCCAGATAGAGCACCGCATCGACCATGTGCTCAAGCACGCGGGGGCCAGCAATCGAGCCTTCTTTCGTCACGTGCCCGACGATGAAAACTGCGACGTCACGCGGTTTGGCGAACGCGACGAGGCGGGTGGTGCACTCCCGTACCTGGCTCACACTCCCGGCAGCCGAGCTGATGTCCGGAGTGAACACCGTCTGGATCGAGTCGATGATGACGACAACCGGACCGAGTCTTTCCGCGGCTGCGATGACGTCGTCAATATTCGTCTCAGACAGGACATACAGGTGATCCACGCCTGCCCCAACTCGTTCAGCGCGGAGCTTCACCTGCTGCACCGACTCCTCGGCGGTGACATAGAGCACCGATTCGGCGTTTGCCGACAGGTCTGCCGCAGCTTGCAGGAGCAGGGTTGACTTACCAATTCCAGGGTCTCCGCCGACCAGCACAAGCGACCCCGGAACGACTCCGCCGCCTAGTACGCGCGAGAATTCCATCATCGGCAGCGGACGACGGCTGACGCTCGCGCTCGGCACTGCAGACAATGGTTGTGGGGCCGGAGCGGGACCAGCACGACGGGTGCCGGACTTACCGACTGCTGGAGCCTGCGCCTCGACTGTCTCCACCAGTGAGCCCCAGGCACCGCAGTCAGGGCAACGGCCGTAATAGCTTGCGCTTTCCAGTCCACATTGCTGGCAGACGTACTTGGTGCGTCGCTTTGCCAAGCTCAGCGACCTTTCGTGGATACGCAAGCACGGGGGCGGTAACGCCCCCGTGCTGGCACTGGTTCAGGTTCTCGCCGACCGCATCAGACTGCGGCGAATTCCGAGGCTGGCTCGATCTTCAGCAGGTCATCTACAACGTCAACGATGATCGTGACGCCCGGATTGTAGCGGCCTTCCAGCAGACCTTCGGCCAGCGGATCCTCGATCAGGTTCTGGATGATACGCCGCAGAGGGCGGGCACCATACTGCCGATCGTAGCCACGCTCGCCAAGGAAGTCCTTGGCTTCGGTCGTGATGTCGATCGTAATCTCCTGCTCGAAGAGCTGTTCTTTGATCCGCTTCAGCTCCAGCTCGACGATCTCGCGAATCTGTTCGGTCGACAGTGCGTGGAAGACGATCACACCGTCAACACGGTTCAGGAACTCCGGCCGGAATGTGCGCTTGAGCTGATCCGTGACGCGCTCGCGCATCCGATCGTAATCCTGCTTGGCACGCTTCTCTTCGTCGACTGACGTCGAGAAGCCGAACTGCTTATCGGTCGTGATCTGCTCAGCACCGATGTTGGACGTCATGATGATGATCGTGTTGCGGAAGTCGACGCGGCGGCCCTTGGCGTCTGCCAGGTTGCCGTCTTCGAGAATCTGCAACAGCATGTTGAATGCTTCCGGGTGCGCCTTCTCGATCTCGTCCAGCAGGATGACCGAGTAGCTCTTCCGGCGCACGGCCTCAGTGAGCTGGCCACCCTCTTCGTACCCGACGTAGCCCGGAGGCGCTCCGACGAGACGGGCGACCGAGTGGCGCTCCATGAACTCACTCATGTCGATCTTGATGAGCGAGTCGTCCGAACCGAACATGAATTCGGCAAGTGCGCGCGCCAGCAGTGTCTTGCCGACGCCTGTCGGGCCAAGGAAAATGAACGAGCCGATCGGACGCCGTGGGTCCTTCAGACCAGCGCGAGCGCGACGGACGGCCTTCGCCATCGTCGAGATGGCCTCGTCCTGTCCGATGATACGTTCGTGCAGCGCAGACTCCATATGGAGCAGGCGCTCAGACTCTTCGGCAGCCAGTCGGGTCAGCGGAATGCCGGTCCACATCGAGACGACCTGGGCGATGTCCTCTTCGGACACGACCGGGCTCTCGTTGCCCTGCTCTTCCTTCCAGTCCTTCTCCAGCTCGGCGATCCGCATGCGCAGCTTGCGCTCGCGATCCCGCAGATCTGCAGCGAGCTCGAACTCCTGGCCAGAGACGGCAGCATCCAACTCACGCTGGAGGCTCTCCATGCCCCGCATCGCTTCCTTCAGGCTTGGCGGCGAAGCAGAGCGATACATGCGCACGCGCGACGATGCCTCGTCAATGAGGTCGATCGCCTTGTCCGGCATGAATCGATCGGTAACGTAGCGCGCCGCCAACTGCGCGGCAGCTTCGAGCGCGGCGTCGGTGATCTTCAGCTTGTGATGCTCTTCGTAGCGCTCGCGGATGCCGTGCAGGATCGAAACCGTCTCTTCCGTCGTCGGCTCCGGCACCTGGATCGGCTGGAAGCGACGCTCCAGTGCGGCGTCGCGCTCGATGTATTTGCGGTACTCGTCGAGCGTCGTAGCACCGATGGTCTGCACCTCGCCGCGAGACAGCGCAGGCTTCAGGATGTTCGCCGCGTCGACGGCTCCTTCGGCTGCGCCCGCGCCAACGAGGGTATGCAACTCATCAATGAAGAGGATGGCGCCGGTCTCCTTGACCTCGCCAACAATCTTCTTCAACCGCTCCTCAAACTCACCGCGGTACTTCGTGCCTGCGACGAGCGCGCCGATGTCGAGCGCAACGAGCCGCTTATTCTGCAGCGGCTCCGGAACGTCACCGCCGATGATCCGCTGCGCAAGACCCTCGACGATGGCGGTCTTGCCAACGCCCGGCTCACCGATGAGTGCCGGGTTGTTCTTGGTCCGACGCGACAGAATTTGCATGACCCGTTCGATCTCGTTCTGGCGACCGATGATCGGGTCGAGCTTGGACTGCCGTGCGGCTTCGGTCAGATCGAATCCGAGCGCATCGAGATACGGAGTCTTGGTCGTCTGCTTCGACTGCTGGTAGCCGGCGTTCTGGCTGACGACCTGCATCACCTGCGCGCGAACCTTCTCCAGATTCACGCCAAGGCTCTCAAGGACGCCCGCCGCGATGCCCTCGCCCTCGCGAACGAGACCGAGCAGTAGGTGTTCTGTTCCAATGTAGTGGTGGTTTAGACGTCGGGCTTCATCAACCGCAAGTTCAATGACCTTCTTGGCCCGCGGAGTGAGGCCGATTTCCCCCATGATAACCGACTCGCCGCGACCGATGATGAACTCAACAGCCGAACGAACCTTGGGGAGTTGGACTCCCATGTTGCTCAGGACACGTGCGGCGACTCCGTCACCTTCCCGAACCAGACCCAGCAGCAGATGCTCGGTGCCAATGTAGTTGTGGTTGAAACGCTGCGCTTCTTCCTGAGCCAAGGTCAGGACTTTGCGCGCGCGTTCGGTGAACTTTTCAAACTTATCTGCCATGTGCTTGTCTCCGACGATCGGGTGCGGCTCGCGCCTGGCCGGGCGCTATCCGCGTCACCAATCGCACTAACGTGGTTACCTACCACGAGCCTACTGCCGGTAACTGACAGTTGCAAGTCCCTGGCCATGCTGCTGGGACGTTATATGAACGGAAAGCCAGACACGACCGACCCGTAACGGGCCGGTCGCGTTCTGATCGCAGGTGCGGGCTCTGGCGATACGGGCGGGGTGAATGACTAGCTCGATTGTTCCCCGGACTCGCCATCTGTGGCGGCTTCGTCGCCTGATTCATTCGATGAGGATTCATCAGCGGCCGCGGCCTCGGCGAGTGCTTGAGACATCGCCAGTCCGGCTGCGGTCTGTGGTTCGTCGTCATCCAGTTCAATCGACTGGTCGCTTGGCGCTTCGTCCTCAGCTGCTCGCTCGGGCTCCGGCTCAGGCTCGCGCTCAGCGCGCGGCATCGCAGGCTCGCCGTCTTCATCCGGCTCGACCTCAAGCGCCAGAAGCTGGTTCTTGAGCTCGACAGCTTCCTCGCCGAGAGCAGCAAGCACCTCTTCGTCGGTCGCCTCAAGTCCGCGTCGCAGGCTCAGGCCCATGCGTCGCCGCTGTGGATCGATCCGAATGATCCTTAGCAGCAGGTCCTGACCCTCATGCACGAGCTGGCGCGGATGGTTAATTCGCAACTCGGACAGCTCGGATACGTGGACGAGACCCTCAATGCCGTCCTCGATGCGAGCAAACGCACCGAAGTTGGCGAGCTGTGTCACCGTACCGATAACGAGCTGGTTCACGTCGTACTTCGTCGCAACCCGGCTCCACGGTTCGGCCTGGGTTCTCTTGATCGAGAGCGCGATCTTCTTCTCTTCGGCGTTGATGCCGAGGACGAAGACGTCGATCTCCTGACCAACCTGCAGAACCTCGCTTGGGTGGCGCACGCGGCTCCATGAAAGCTCGGACAGGTGGACGAGTCCGTCGGCACCGCCGACGTCGACGAACGCACCGAAGTCGCAAATGCTGGAGACGCGCCCATGTCGGACTTCGCCTTCGCGAAGATCCTGAATGAGCTTCTCCTTCATCACATCGCGGCGTTCCTGGAGCGCCTGGCGCTCCGATAGAATCAGGCGATTGCGATGGCGGTTGATCTCAATGATCTTGAGCTGCAACTTCGAGCCGATCAGGCGGGCCATGTCGGCCTGCTTCTGAGCGTCATCACCGCCGCGAATCTCGGTCACCTGCGACGCCGGCACAAAGCCACGCACGCCGTCGAGATTCACCAGCAGGCCGCCCTTGTTGTAGTTCACAACTTCGGCGTCGATGACCTCACCGGCCTCGAACTGATCCTGCAGAATGCGCCAGCTCTTCTCCTGGCGGGCACGATCGATCGAGACGACCGCGTGACCCTCCTGGTTTTCGGGCTGGACGACGAAGACGAGGACACTCCCGCCAACCGACAGTTCGCTGCGCTCTTCTTCGTTGAGCGTAGAGAATTCCCGGGCCGGAATGACGCCTTCGGACTTGGAGCCGATGTCGACGAGGATCTCGTCACGATCAAGATGCATGATCGTGCCTTCCATCACGTCTCCATACTTCAACGTATGATAGTCGTGAGTCGGATCCGCCAGCAGCTGCTCCATCAGAGCACGCCCAGCGTCGTCGCTATCGCCCTCTGGGTTCAGATCCACACTGCCTTGCATGGATCCATTGAATTCGGTACGTTCCATATACCATCCCTGCGCGTGAGATTTGCCGACGGTCGGCAGGCCAAAAGACGGCCTTGCGCCGTCAGCGAAGCGCGACCAATTATAGTGCGAATCATGGCAATTATGCAACGGTGTGCATCAGCGCGCCGGTTCAGCTATTCCCGAATGCGTGGTCGCGTCTAGAGATCAATGAGTTGCGCGCGCACCTGCTCACCCACATCGAGCGTTCCCCACGTTGGACGCGGGGCCCAGCGCGGCTGCGTCGGCGAGCCGGGATTGATCATCCACAGTCCATCCCGCTCTTCGATCTTCGGTTGGTGACTGTGCCCGTAGACGACCCAATCCACCAGCCCGCGCATGCGGTCAAACGCATACTCGCGAGCGGTCACGCGCGACTTCCCGGCGTGGTGGTGCCCGTGCAGCAGCCCGATGCGATGCTCGCCGCAGCGGAAGTAGCGCTCAAACGTCAGCATCCGCATCATGTCCGGGTTTGCTTCGTCACCGTTCCCATACACCGCGAACGCCGGCGCGATGGATTCGAGGCGCTCCAGCACCCATGGGCGCAGGATGTCGCCCGCGTGAAAGATCACGTCGCAACTCGACAGGCCCTCCAGCAGAGCGGGCGGCAGCGGACGCTGCGCCACAAGGTGCGTGTCCGCTACCAG
>JAMLIA010000085.1 GCA_023954495.1 Thermomicrobiales bacterium
GTGCTGGAAAACGTCAGCGGCAGCGAAGGCATCCGCGCCGAGGCTGGTGCGATCTGGGAGTTGCCGGAGGACTCGAAAGCCTACCTGCTCGATATGCTCGGCAGCGGCATCGGCCTCCACATCGATTACGTCAACCTGCTCTACCGCCAACTCCACGACCTCTCCGAGACGCCGCGCACCGCCTTCGGCGATTCGGGTCGCTCGCTCTCTGGAGTGGCACTGGAGGTGGAGATTCAGCCGCTGGTGCAGAAGGTCACGCGCAAGCGCCGCGTCTGGGACGCCGTCTACGCGCGTCGCAACGCGATGGTGCTCGATCTGCTGGAGCGCTTCGGCGGCCTGCCGCTGGACGGACTACGCCGCACGCGCCCGATCTGGAAAGAGATCCTGCCCAGCGACCGCGAGGAGCTGGTCCGCAACGAAGCCCGCCTCGTCGCCGCCAACATCCACTCCCGCCGCCAATCCATGGCCACCCTCGGCGACCCCGACCCCGACCGCCGCTGGACCGAAATCCTGGAAGAGCTCGCCGCACTGCGCACGATCGAGGGGTAGTGGACGGAGACAGAAAATGTAGGGGCGTATGCGATACGCCCGGCCAGATAAACAACCCGTTTGGTGCGGCAGATCACACCCGGTGGCTATCGGTCGGAGGGGTTGGGCGTCCAAACGGGCGTATGCAATACGCCGCTACATTTCCCAGCCACCCCGCCAGGATGATGACACTCCCTCTCCTCGGAGGAGAGGGTGTCGGGGGGTGAGGTCCTACCCGATCTCTTCCATCTGCATGTACGACAGCGTTTCGGCGGGTCGGCCGTCGCCGTTGGCGCGTTCGCCGATGGCTTGCCAGCCGGCGTCGGCCTGTTCCTTCGCCCGGATCTCGCGGAACGCTTCGAGGCTCTCGTACTCGATCGCGATGCTGATGTTCCCGGCGCTCGGGCCATCGACGACGCGGAAGACCCGCACCGTGCGGCGCGAATCGACGCGCAGCATCTCGCGCTTGGCGTCGTGCATCAGTTGGATGAGGTCATCTTCCCGGCCCGGATCGGCTCGGAACGTCTTGATTGACAGCAGCATCGTCATTCCCTCCTCGACTATTCGATTCCTCTATTGCCCGGACAGCATACGGCAGGCCGGGAGAAATGGAAGATCGCCCGTGACAACCATCAATGCCCTGCGTACCCGCCTCCGCATCCGTCTGGAGGAGGTGGTGGCGGCGGTCTGGTCCGACGCCGAGCTGGACGAGTGCCTGACCGGCGCGCTCGCCGACTACTCCTTCCGCTACCCGGCTGAGACCGAGGCATCCGTGGGCATCGCCAACGGCGCGACCTACGCCACGCTGCCGGCCGGCGTGCTGTCGATGCGGCGGGTCGTCAGCGGGACCGGCCTTGTCATCCCCAGCCGGGGTGCGCCAACCGGCAGCGCGGCTGGCGAGGAGCTCGCCTGGGAGCGCTTCGGCGGGCGACTGTACTTCTCCCGCCCGCTGGCCGCCCAGACCCTGACGATCTGGTACCTGACGACGCACGACTTCGCCGGCCTGCCGCCGATCGACGAGGGGCTGGTGATCCTGCTGGCCGTCGCGGCGGCGCTCGATGTCCGCGCCATTCAGGACGCCAAGCGCGGCATCCCGATCGACCACGCACTGCTGCAGTTGGCGCACCGCAACGCCGCGCACGCACTCGATCGGCGCGGTCGCCGCCTGCGGGTCAGTGCGCTCGCCTGAGGAATAGAAAGGAAGGCGCATGTCCGCCTACGACATCAGCCTCGGTGGCGCGGACTACATCGTGCTGCCGGGCGGCTATCGCGCGACAGCCGGTGACGGGCACATCGAGACGCAGCGGATCAAGCCGGTCGAAGGAGTGCTGGCCAGCAGCGCCTGCCGACCAACGCCGCACGACGGCCTGCTACCCGTCCCGGCGGCACAGCCAGTCTCCGGCAGCATCGACGGCAGCAAACCACTACTAGCCAGCTCCGACAGCGATCACCTCTTCTTCGTCAACGGCACGACCCTCTATCGCTGGGACCGGGTGCTGGCCAACGCGCCGGTCGCACGCACCACGCTACCCGCCAGCGCCACCTGCCTGACGCGGGTGAACGGCCTGCTCTTCATCGGCTTCGACGCCGCTGCCGATGTCGTCAGTTGGGACGACGCGACCGGCACGCTGGTGACATCGGCGCTGGGCGCGGGTGTGAAGGCGGCGTTGCTCGGCTCGTTCAGCCGCGCGGTCGTGCTGGTCGGCCCGACTGCGCCGGTGAATCTGCATGTCTACTTCGGCAGCAGCCTCGCCTACCGCCGCACCTGGAAGCTTGATGGTCGCATTTGCACACTCACCAGCTTCGACGATGGCATGGTCATCGCCACCGACGCCGGTCTGCACCGCCTCTCCGGCGACTGGTATCAGGAGGCCGACCCACCCGCGCCGGACGACACGATCCGGCTGGGCGCATGGAGCACGCTGGCGGGTCAACTACAGGCCGACGACGACTTCGCCTGGCTGACCGTCTATCAGGGGCGTCTCATCGCCTGGCTCGGTCGGCAGGTTGTCTGGTTCGATGCCGCCCGTGGCTGGTGGATTCCCGCCGGTCTGCGCGGCGCGGCCACGACCGGCGCGGTCATCGTCAATGGCCTGCTGCTGACGACGATCAACCCGCTGTCCGACCCGTCCTCCTCCCAGCTCTGGAGCTACGACGGCGAAGGCTGGTGGCTGCTCGCTGAGGCAGCCACCGGCGCGACGCTGACGACGCCGTTCGGCGATGGCGACGGCAAGCTGATTACTGTCGATCGCGTCAGCAACATCCTCGCCGCCCGCGACTTCGCCGCCGGCACGCCGACCGTCGACGAGTTCAGCGTCACCGTCGAGGCGTCATCGACCGGAGCGCCAACGCGCTGGCGCAGCATCGCCGTCGAGTTGCTGCGGTTGGATGGCGTCGCGGTTGGCGACTGGCAGCTTGAGATCGACTGGTCGGCCGACGCCGGGCTGACCTGGCATAGCGCCGGATCGACCGCAAACGTCACGACGAACGTCGCCAACGTCGAACGTCTGATCGACGAGACGACAACCTCGCTGCTCGTGCGCGTCACCTGCCAGCGCGTTTCCGGCGCAGCGCCCGCCATCCACGCTATCCGATTCGCGAGCGAGGCAGGTGGCGAGCGCCGCTGGCGGTTGCGCCTGCGTGGACGCGACCGCGCCATCGACCGCGACGGTGCGGCCGATCCGCGCGACCCGGCCACAGTCCGCGCCGCGCTCTGGACGCTCTGGGACATCGGCGGCACGACGACGCTCGTCGACATCGACGGTGCATCCCGCAGTGTGCGCCTGACCGCGCTCCGCGAAGAGACCCCGCGCCCAGCCGACCACCACCCCGCCAGCACGTACGAGATTGACCTCGTCGAGGTCTAGGCCCCGCACAGCCCGAGAGGAACCGCCATGCCCAACATCACCGTCGACTCGGTGCCCGGTGTCGCACTGGTCGACGTCCGCCACCTGCTGCCCCGCCGCGCGCCGGACGACACGACGCCGGCCGGGCCGCGCGAGCGCGTGCCGCTCAACGAGAAGTGCGGCGTCGTCATCCACTACTCCGGCCCGCCGGTCGCCAACCGCGCCGATACGTTGGCCGTCCTGCGCTCCGAAGCGCGCTACCACGTCGAGAAGAGCTGGTCGCGCGCCGGCGAGCCGCCGCTTTACGGCGATGGCCTGATGTACCACGTCGCGGTCGGCGACGACGGGACCTGCTACCTGTGCCGCAACCTCGACGCCGTCCTCTGGCACTGCGGTGCCTGGCCACAGAACGCCACCGCACTCTCCGTGCATGTCCCGATCGGCGGGACGCAGCGCGCGACCGACGCGCAGATCGCCGCGCTCACGACACTCGTCGATGCCTGGCGCGCCGCTACCGACACGCGGGTCGATGAGGTCTGGGGCCACCAGGAGCTATCGCCGACCGACTGCCCCGGCACGCTGATGGACGACTTCGTCCTGCCGTATCGGGCCGGGACGCTGACGCCGACGATTGAGCAGCACTGGTTCGTCGAGACCGGCCACAGCGTCGGCGGCGCATTCTGGCGCTTCTGGCAAGCCAATGGCGGCCTCCCTGTCTTCGGCTACCCCCTCACCGACGAGCTGACCGAGGCCGGCCAGACCGTCCAGTACTTCGAACGCGCTGTGTTCGAGTGGAACCCCGACAACCCTGAGCCACACAAGGTCCTGCTGCGCCGTCTCGGCGCGGACGCACTCGCCCGGCGCTAGCCGGAAAGGAGTCCAGATGGATGCGATCAACCTGCCGATCTACACCCTCACTCTGCCGCTCACCCTCGGCCTCGTCCAGCTCGCCAAGAGCGCCGGTCTGTCGACTCGCTGGGCCGGGCTGGCTGCCGTCGTCATCGGCGCGCTGGCCGGACTCTTCGCCAACCTGGCCGGTGCGGAGCCGGTAAGCATCGCCAACGCCACGCTCACCGGCATCGTCGCCGGGCTCTCCGCAGCCGGTGTCTGGTCTGGCACGCGGGCCGGTGTGCGCACGCAGTAACGTCCCTTATCGTGGCGCAAACATCGCTTGCCGATCCTGTGTAATGGACGTACGATGCAGGTTGGCACCGATGGAAAGGACAAGCGTGTGGAACCACGAATGAGGGCCATGCAGGCAAACCCCGAGGTGACAAAGCCGATGATGGCAATGGGGCAGGCCGTCCACGAGAGCGGCCTCGATCCAATGCTGATCGGGCTGATCGAAATCCGGGCCTCACAGATCAACGGGTGCGGTTTCTGAATTGACATGCACACGATCGATGCCCGTGAGGCAGGCGAGAAAGAACACCGGATTTATCTGCTCAATGCCTGGCGCGAAGCGCCCTACTACACCGACGCCGAACGTGCCGCCCTCGAGCTGACCGAGGCCGTCACCCTCATCTCCCAGAACGGCGTCCCCGATGATCTCTACGAACGTGTCCGCCAGCACTACGATGAAGCGCAGTACGTCGCGCTGCTGATGACGATCAACGCGATCAACTGCTGGAACCGCCTCCAGATCTCGACGTTAACCGGCGCTGGGCACTACAAGCCCCACCTGCGCCGCTAATAGCCAAACGCTTCTTTGCCAGCCGACCCCCGTCCGATGACATGGATGGGGGCCGGCTGGCGTCTGTCTGGCGCAACGAGCCACCGTCGATTCCTCCGTACGGACAGGACCCGGCCTGTCCTCGCCGTGAGGCGACACCCCCGCGCCAAACAGATGCGCGCCGGATCGGCACGATCCATACGTTGGGGGTCCGATCAAAGGCCGCCAGACACGCCTGAATCACCCACGTTCGTTGCGGCCGTGGACATGTAGGGGCGTATCGCATACGCCCGTTTTGGCCTCGACCCGTTCCGATCGGCAGCCACGGCGTGCAGGTGCCCATGTTGGATGGTCGTGTATCGCATACGCCCGTTTGGCCCCCAACCCGTTCCGATCGGCAGCCACCACGCGCGATCTCCCGCGCCAACGGGTCGTGTATCCGGCCGGGCGTATGCGATACGCCCCTACATTTCGGGCCAACACGATGGCGATGCATCGAGACTGCCATCATCCACGCGGGGGCGTCGCCTCACGGCGATGACAGCGCGAGCGCTGTCCTACGAAGGCGTTGAACGCCGTTTCATTCGTCGGCGCGCTGCACATCAGTCGCCTCATTCGCCCAGAAGCACTCACCGATAATCATGCGATGTCACCATCAGGCGCGCTTGGGGTTCGTTTTCGGCGTCGGATTCGGGCGCGGGTGGCGGTGCCATCTGGATCGGGAGCAGGCGCTGAGCCACGACGTTGATCGTATCCCCCTGCCGCTCCAGCCGCCCCTGCACCTCCAGCACCGGCGATGTGCGCAGCGTCAGCCGCTCGCGCTCATACAGCGACTGGTGGACGACGATGTTCGTCAGCCCCGTCTCGTCCTCCAGCAGCAGGAACGTCACCCCCTTCGCCGTCGCCGGTCGCTGCCGACAGACAACGAGGCCCGCCGTCCGAATCCGCCGCCCGTGCTGCGCTTCGGCCACCTGCGTCGCCGTCAGGATGGCGCGGTCCAGCTGCGTGCGCAGGAGCAGCAGCGGGTGCCACTGAGCCGATAGCCCGGTGATGTCGTAGTCGGCGCACAGCTTGTCCCAGGCCGAGAACGGCGGTAGCTCGACCGCATCCTGCTCGATCGGGATCGCCAGCCCGAGCTGCTGCACCCGCTCGCCCCCCTGCCCCCGCAGGCGCACCGGCGGCTGGAGCAGCCCCAGCTGCCAGAGCAGCTCGCGCCGCCGCAGGCCCGTCCAGTCGAACGCACCGACGGTGATCAGCCGATCGACGATCTCGCGGCGCACCTCGACGCGCCGCATCAGGTCGCTCAGCGAGCGGAACGGGCCATCCATTCGACGGCTCTCGACGATCGCGGCCGCCTCCTCATCGCGCATCCCTTTGACGTAGCCCAGCCCGATTCGGATCGAACGCCCGGCGACGGAGCAGCCCGCCTCGCTCTCGTTGACATCCACCGGCAGCACACGCAAGCCCAGCCGCTTGGCATCGCCGATCAGCGTGTGCGGCGGATAGAAGCCCATCGGTTGCTCGTTCAGCACCGCGCAAGTGAACTCAGCCGGGAAGTAGTAGCGCAGCCAGCACGACTGATAGGCCAGCACCGCGAACGAGACGGAGTGGGCCTTCGGGAATCCGTAGGCGGCGAAGGCGGCGATCTTCTCGAAGACCGTCTCGGCGACCTCCTCGCTCACCCCCTTCGCCAGCACTCCGTTCCGGAAGTCATCCCACAACTCCGTCATCGCGCCGTGCGACCGCTTGCGGCTCATCGCGCGCCGCAGGCGGTCGGCCTGCCCGGGCGTGAAGCCGGCCAGCGCCATCGCCACCTGCAGGATCTGCTCCTGATAGAGGATGACGCCGTAGGTCTCCTTCAGCGCAGGCTCAAGCAACGGGTGATCGTAGGTGATCTCCGGCTTGCCGGTCAGCCGATACTGCTCGCGGGCCCGAATCCAGGGTTTGGTCGCACCGCCGACGATCGGCCCCGGCCGGACAATCGCCACCTGGACGACCAGGTCCTCCAGCGTCTCCGGCTTGGTCTTGAGCAGCGTCTGAATCTGCGCCCGACTCTCGATCTGGAAGGTGCCGACCGTATCGCCGCGCTGGATCATCTCGAAGACGTCCGGGTCCTTGAAATCGATCCGGCTGAGATCGACCAGCTCCTTGCCCTGTCCGGCGATCAGGTCGAGGCAGCCCTCGACGGCGCTGAGCATTCCCAGCCCCAGCACGTCGATCTTGACGAAGCGGGCATCGCCGCAGGTGTCCTTGTCCCACTGGATCAGGTGCCGACCCTCCATCGCCGCTGGCTGCATCGGCACCAGCTCGCTCAGCGGCTGCGAGGCAACGACCATCCCGCCGGAGTGCTGGCCGACGTGGCGCGGCATCCCGGCAATCTGCTCCGACAGCGCCGCCAGATGCTCCCAGAGCGGCGATTCGGGATGCGGCACATCGGGAACACGCGCCAGATGCTCGCCAACCCCACGCGCCGACCGCCCCTCCCCCAGCTTCGCCAGCCGGTCCAGCACCTGCAGCGGCAGACCGAGCGCCTTGCCGACATCCCGAATGGCGCTGCGAATCTGGTACGTCGCATAGGTGCAGACCAGCCCGACCCGATCCGGGTAGACCTCATACAGCCGCTCGATCAGCGCCGCCCGGATATCGCGCGGGAAATCCAGATCGATGTCGGGGACGTCGGTCAGGTCCTCGTGCAGAAAGCGGCCCAGGAAGAGATCGTGCTGCACCGGATCGACGTGCGATAGCCCCAGCAAGTAGCAGACAACCGAGCTGACCGACGAGCCGCGCCCCCGCCCCGGCGGCATGTTCCCGACCCGCCGCGCAATGCTCTGCCCACGGATTTCGTCGGCCACCTGATTCGCCAGCCGCATGATGTCCGCATAGGTCAGGAAGAAGCCAGCCAGCTGATGACGGCGGATCAGCGCCAGCTCCTCCTCCAGCCGGGCGATCGCCTTCGGGTCGTCGCCATAGCGCTCGGCCAGCAGACGACGGGTGGTGCGCCCCAGCCGGTCGTCGGGGGTGTCGCCGTCATCGACGGCATAGTCGGGGAAGCGATACTCCAGATTGCGCGCCAGATTGAACCCTCGGCAGCGCTCAGCGATGACCAGCGTGTTGGAGATAGCCTCCGGGTAGAGGCGGAATCGACGCCGCATCACCTCAGCGCCAACCATGTACCACTCGCCGTTGATCCGCCGGACGTGGGCTGCGCCATCGAGGCTCGTCTTGTGTCGGATGGCAACCAGTGTGTCCTGCAGCGCCACCCGCTCCGGTCGGTGATAGTGGACATCGCCGGTCGCGACGATGCCCAGCCCCGCCTCGTCCGCCAGCGCGGCCAGCCGCGCCGTGCGACGGCGGTCGCCACGCACCAGATTACGCTGCAGCTCAACAAAGACGTTCTCCGCCCCGAACCAGCTGCGGAACTGACGCAGCAGTCGCCGCGCTCCGGCCAGATCGTCGGCATCGACGCGGCGGCAGAGCTCCGATTGTCGACAGCCGGTCAGCAGAATCAGTCCCTCGTGATGCTCGGCAAGTGCCTCGATCGGGACCGCCGGCACCGTCCGCTCACCGGTGTAGTGCGCGATAGTGATCAACCGGCACAGGTTGCGATAGCCGACCACCGACTCAACCAGCAAAGTCAGGTGGGTGCCGTCGATCAGCGTCAGTTCCGCGCCGGTGATCGGCTGCAAACCGGCGGCGTTGGCGATGTTCGCGAAATCGAGCGCCGCGTGCAGATTGTCGTGGTCGGTCAGCGCGAGCGCCGGCAAACCCAGCTCGACCGCGGTCGCGACCAGCTCGTCCGGGAACGACGCGCCATCCAGCAGCGAGAAGCACGAGTGCGCGTGCAGCTCGACATAGCCGGCATCAGGTGCGCTGCACATGCCAGGACTCGCTTCGGAGATCGTGATAGAGCGTCAGGTGCGAGCCGTTGGCCAGCGTCAGCTCGAAGTAGAGCCGGTTCACCTGCTCCGACTCGGGCCGCCACCAGCCATCATCGATCCGCCAGACATCGGCGATATCGGTCACCGGCACCGCAACGCCATCCAGCCGGACCGCCCGCGGGATACCACGCGCATCGACCGCGACCTCAACCGGTCTGGGCAGGTTCAGGGCTCGTAGATCGCCAGCGCCCAGCGATGTTCGGGGAGTCTCGCCCATCGATTCACCTCCACGATCTGATAGAGCGGCGACGTACCGTAGCGCTGGGCCAGCTCCGCAACAGCGCTGCGCAATCTGGTGATCGGCCGATGCACCTCACCCCCCAGCCGAGGCTGATACGGCGGCGCTTCACCCAGTTCCAGCGCCTCGATCTGCAGCGCGATGACCGGCGCATCGAGCGCGATCTGCTGCATCTGGCTGGTCAGTACATCCACCAGCCGCTTCAGGTCGCGCGTCCCGCCCTTGATCAGCGCCGTCCGGCCAGCAGTTCCACCATGCTCAAGGAAGAGATCGACCCGCAGGCGACGGATCGCCTGTCCCTGCAGATCCCGCCGCGCCAGCAGGCGGCTGGTGACGATCCGGCTAGCGACATCCAGATCGCTAGACAGGCTGGTGGCCGCCGGGAGCCGCAGTAGCTCGATGATCGGGTGGCTAATCTGCTCGGCAACGAAAGGGTCGGGATCCTGACCGTGCGCCAGATGCCAGGCGCGCTGGCCCTCCGCGCCAAGCTGGGCGACCAGCGCCGTCAGCGGCAGGCGGCCGACATCGCCAACCCGCCGCAGCCCGAAGCGCTCCAGCCGCCGCCGCGTCTCCTGCGACAGCGGCAGCAGCTCGACCGGGCTGCGCTCCAGCAAGCGCCCCTGCTGCTCGGGGCTAACGACAGCGACCGTGCCCGGCTGCGACCGCCGAGCAGCAACGAAGGCGACGAAGGCGCTGGATGCGATCCCGACCCGTGGGCCAAGCTCCGGCTCGACGCAGGCCAGCAGCGCCGCACCGAGCGCCTCCGCCGACGCGTAGTGCCGATCGAGGCCGCGCAGGTCGAGGTCGATGCAGCCCGGCGCACCCCGCCGCAGCGTCGGGCAGACCTGATACAGATCCTGCACCAGCCGCTGCTGAAAGCTCGCCGCAGCGAGCGGATCATCGGGCAGCACCGTCAGTTGCGGGCAGAGGTTCTGCGCCTCGCGCGTCACCATGCCGGGGCGAATGCCGCGTTCGCGCGCCTCGGGCGAGCAATCGATCAGCATCCCCCGCGCCCCGGGCGTACTGATCGCCAGCGGCACGCCGACCAGTGTCGGGTTCTGCTGGAGCGCCAGCCGAATCGGGAGATGCGGGATAGCCAGACAGCCGATTGTTGAGTCGCAGCGCATGTGTCGCCTACCATTGCCTTTCAGACACAGGTGTCCGAGAAATGCGGCACCCCGGACAAAGCCGGGGTGGAACAGGCGCTCTGGCACTCATGACTTGGGGTCTATCGGCCCTCTGGTACTGCATAGTAGAACATATGTTCTATCGTGTCAATCAGAAAGAATGTGAAGAGGCGCGGGCACGCAATCCCTCCGTACGGACAGGACCCGGCCTGTCCTCGCCGTGAGGCGACGCCCCCGCGTCGATCAATTGCGCGCCGGATGCTCGACGCACGCGTTGCGACAGTGGAAATGTAGGGGCGTATTGCATACGCCCGTTTAGCACCTCGACCCGTTCCGACCGGCAGCCACGGTGTTCGGGTGCCCATATCGGATGGTCGTGTATCCGGCCGGGCGTATGCAATACGCCCCTGGACTTTGGCGTTTTCCGTGGGGCGCTGAAGCGGTGCAGCGCCGTGATCAGCCTGGCAGGTGTGCGCGGTGAGCATTCGTGCTAGCCGCGTCGCGCTCCGAGGACGGCGGCCAGATGGAGATCGATCCAGTCCGCCATTTCCCACCAGTTTGGCGTGAATCGGGTCCACGCTGGCTGAAAATCGGCCAGGTCCCAGAGTTCGGCGCGCAGCACCTGCCAGAGTGAGCCGAGCGACCAGCGCCGACTCCCACGCCACCAGCCGCCGCGCGCTGCCGTCGGTGCCGGTCCCAGCCCCCAGCGACGGTAGCCGGTCAAGAGCACCAACCCGAGCACCCACCATTGCCATTGCACCGCCAGAATGGCCGCCGACGGACTCCAGCACTGCACCTCACCAACGCCGAAGCCGGTCTTGGCATCGCGATGGGTCACTTCCAGTTCCCAGCGTTGCCAGGCCAGCGCCAGCAGGGTGATCGGTGCGTCCGGGAGTCTCCAGCGCCCGGTCGGGGTTGGGACGGCTGAGACGAGCCAGAACGTCGGGTCGCGGCGCACACTCCGGCGGCGGGCGACGCCGCGCACGACCAGCAGGAAGACCGGCTGGGTGGCCGCGCCACGCAGCAGATAGGGTCCACACACCCGATAGGTCAGGTCGCGCTCGTGCCCACGCACCGTCAGACGCACCTGCTGCCAGTGGCCAGGTCGATGCAGCCAGGCTTGCGGTGTTGGCGCACGCTGGCCATAGCGCCGCGGACGGCCACGGCCGGTGTGCGGAGCGGGCAGGCGAAAGAGCGCCCGATTCTTGGCGCAGCGGGTGAGGAGGGTGGTGTCGTGCGGCAGTTGTGTCCACAGGGCGGCTGGTCCATACGCGCTGTCGGCCACCGCCAGGATGCGTTGGGTCATCCGCCCCGCCGCATCCAGCGCCGTGCGCAGCCAGATCACTGCGTCCCGGCCGGCTTCCCATTCGCGCCGGGGAGCGGTGATTGGTGCGTGTCGCGCGGTGGCCGCTTTGGCCGGGAAGGCCGGCTCCACGCGCAGCGGGATCGCCCGGCTGTAGCCATGGATCGCGCTTGGGACCAGCCAGGCCAGGTGGACAAAGCGTTGGGCGCGATGGATGCCGACACGCCACGGTGGTGTGCGCGGCGCTTTGAGCCAGCTTGAGCCCGGCATCCGCTGGCTGCTGCGTGGGATCTGGACGCCATCAAGGCCGACCTGATAGGGAGTAGTTGCGGGCACATCCTCAAGGGTCTGGGCCAGGAAGCAGGTCGTCAGTTGGTCGTCATTGAGGCGTGGCACGCTGAAGAGGCGATAGAACCCACTCCAGTCGACGCCACCCAGCCCCAGGCTGATCAGCAATTGCGTGATGGTGTGGCGGCTGAAGGCCGTCAGGTGACCGAGGGTCAGTGCGACGCAGCGTTGGTAGGGCCGCTCCTGGCGGAAGGCTGGCCGATGGGCACTCAGCAGCAGCAACAAGATCGGCAGTAGGCAGACGTCGGTGGACGGTCCGGTCGCCGTGGACGTGGTAGGCTGCGTCATGGGGACCTCCTGCGATGGTGACGGTGCGTTACTCCCTTCACCGTACGCGTGGCGGTCCCTTTCCGCTAGCCCCCCTCCAAAAACGCCAAAGTCCAGGGCCGGTGTCAGATGACACCGGCCCGTTTGCTCGTCAACGATTAGCTGTGGGCGAGGCTGCCGTCGCTGGGGTGCTGCTCCAGCGAGCTGGCTGCGTTCGGGTTAGCGCCCGGTTCGACGCCGATGCCGAGCACATCGACCAGCTCTCCGCCGAGCCAGCCGCCGAAGACGGCGACCCCGGACCCGACGATCTGGAGGATCCGCGGCAGTGCGTCCGGATTCCCGCGATCGTGCAGGAACCAGGCGACGATGAACAGGACGACGGCGACGACCATGCTGATGCCGTGCAGCAGACCGATCTGCTTCGCGCGTGTTCCGGACGGTACCGCGAACCAGTCAATCAGGCCGAAGACAGCGGCGGTCAGTCCGCCGATGACGCCGGCCGCGATCATGTAGTAAGCCGCCAGCGAGAGGCTGGGCCAGTCGAAAATCCAGTCGATGACGTCGAACAGTGTCGCTGTTGCCAGCAGACCGAGCGGAAACACGATCAGCTGTTGATGAATCGGATGGCCAAACAGACGCGCTTTGCTGCGCATTGCATGTATCCCTTCGTGTGCGGGGCTCAGGCGTTACGGTGTGAGTGTGGGGATGATTGGTCCTCGTGACTCAGCCGAGTAGCGTCTTTAGCTCGATACTCTCGTCAGCAAGCTGATTGGCGGTGACGGGCGTTCCGGCCCGCAGCATCCTCCTGCCTGCTGAAAAATCCTTGAACCGATT
>JAMLIA010000086.1 GCA_023954495.1 Thermomicrobiales bacterium
CGAGAAATGCGCCTCGGAGATCTCTGAGGCAGACAGTGACTCCCAAGTCACAAATGTCATTTCGCGATGCAGGTACTCACGACCGGAAGTATCTACAACCGTCTCTCGCCACGTCACGATTCGATCGCGGTGACGGTCGATCGTCACGTCGATGCGTGCAGATGCGACCGGGCCGCCTATCTCTACCTCGAGGGCCGGGCGGTCCGGAAGGTGATCTACGGGGAGCGTTGCAGAGATGATGCTCAAGTCTTTCTGCTCGCGCTCGTTGATGTCCGCAGGCGGGATGCCGGCCAAGGTAAGGCGTAAAGTCTCTGGCATTACGAGAACGTTCGTCGCTTCTGGTGGTACGGAGCGAGGCTGACCGCTCCCATGCTCAATCGTATCGCCGTCGCGCATGACCCATTCGCTTCCGGTCATGAGCAGATCAGCCATAATGCCTCCATCCAGCGAACTGGACTGCACACGGAGCTGTTGGGTGCCATCGGTCAGCGTTCGCTGCCAAATTTCGCTGCGCCATGCTCTTGCCTCGGCATTGGAGCCCTCTTGGCGCACATCGATGACAACGTGGCGGCCGTATCCAGGCGTCGGTGCCGCAAGGAGACGTTCGGCCGCCTTGACATCTCCAGTCTTTCCTCCTGATAGATGATTGAAGGTGATGAGCGCCAGGGCAGCTACGCACAAAATGATTACGAAATACGCGGCGGATACCTTCTGACTCGCATGGACCCGTTCCCTGAATGAGCGCTGCTGGTTGTGTGCCGCATCGTACGCCAGCCGACGCAGACGGGCGCGCTGCTCTGGCGAGAGCTCACGACTGCCAAGCACCGATCGCAATGCGTACTCGACCTGCGGATCACCAGACACGTCTTGTTCAGCGTACGTCATCAATGGCCCCCAAATCCTCGGCGAGCCGCCGCAGGGCTCGCATCATTCTGACTCGTACTGTCCCGCTCGCCATGTCCAGAATCTGCCCAATCTCTGGACTTGAGAGCTCGCCAGCGTAGCGCAGCAGGATGATGTCGCGGTCCAACCTCGATAGACGGTGAAGTGCGCCGGTTACATGCGCTGCCATCTCGTCATGAATGAGGTCGGCAGCAGGATCCCCGCTCAAAGACGGCGGCGAATCCATACGCAGACGAGCAAGCGCCCGAAGCAGACGTCGATGAGCTCGATGCTGATTGACGATCTCATGCTTCGCAATCGTAAATAGCCATGCGGCGATGCTCCCACGCTCAGGGTCGAATTGATTCCACGCTTCGAGCGCTTTCAGAAGCGTTTCGCCGACCACATCGTCAGCTACATCGATGGAACCCGTCCTGGCCAACGCGTAGCGGTAAATCTGATCGGCGTAGCGCAAATAGATCTCGCTGAAGCACGCGGAGTCGGACTCTTCTCGCGTAATCGAATGCTCATCCGACTTTGTAGTCACAGCACGGAGGATTCTGAGGGAAGTTGTGTGTTCGCTCACCTCGTGACGCCCCCTTTCGCTATTGCTACGCCGCGCAGCGCGAAAGTGTTACATCCCGCAGATGGGCGTAAGTCAACCGCATTCACAATGGTCTCAACGTCGCGATGGTGGAGGAGGAAGGTGTCAGTTAGTCGGCGATATCGGGCGTGACTATGCGGAGGAATGTTTCGTCAAAGACGAACAAAAAGAGGGACGACGCAATGCCGCAAAATCCAGAATTCTCTAACACTCATCTACTAGCATCGTGTGCACGCTCACGACCATCATCGACCTGCATCCGGCTCACCTACGGTCGGATGCTTGTCGACGATGGCCGCTGACGTTAACACTCCACAAGCAAAGCGCGTGACAGCCTCGCTCAGTCGGTCGCGGGGGCGGCTGCCTCCTCCAACGCTTCTGACACAGCGTTCAGGTTGGCCGGCGCGTGCTTGTAGTCGCAGATTGCGTCGATGACGAAGATGGTGTCGCTGGCCAGGCCGCGTGCCAGCGCCTCAGCCATCTGGTCCGGGCTTTCGACGCGCATGCCATCGCCGCCGAATGAGCGGGCGAAGGCGACAAAGTCTGGACCGTCCAGCGCCGTCTCGCTCTTGCGACCATACATGCCCTGCTGCATCCCGACGATCATGCCGTACTGGCGATCGTTGAGAATGACGATCACTGGATTCAGCTTCTGTTCGACGGCGGTCGCGAAGTCGGCGCTGGCCATCAGGAAGCAGCCATCGCCGGTCACGGTCAGCACCTTCTTGTCGGGATGCACGAGCTTGGCAGCCATCGCGGCAGGCAGGCCAAAGCCCATCGCGCCCCAGTAGCCTTCCGGGGTGAACGTGTCGCGGTTACGGGTCTCAACCAGCATGCGGGTCCATTGGTTGTGCGAGCCGATGTCGCCGAGAATGATCGTGTCGTCGTCAACGCTGTCGGCCAGCGCCGCGAGCGCAACACCGTAGTGCATCGGTCGGTCGTCGCCGTACTCCGTCTGGATCTGGCGCTGGACGGCTGCACGCAGGTCGGTCTTGCCGCGAGCGATGCGCGCACGAAGCCCGTCATCTACCTGCCGTTGCTGATCGCCGAGCCCTTCAATGAGCTGGTTCAGTGCCGGACGGATGTCGGCCACTGCGCCGCCGGCTGCGCGCCGGTCGGCCTGCTCGCCTTCGTTGCCCAGCCAGATGCCGACGACCGGCGCTTCGGTCGAGGCGAACAGTGCGTCGGCGTGACCGGTGCCGCCACGCTCGCCAACGGCGAGAATCAGGTCGGCTTCGGCGGCGAGTTGCTTATGCAGCGGCGTGCGGTCGTAGAGGTTGAGCTGCCCGACTGCCAGTGGATGCGTATCGGGAATGCCGCCAGCGGCGTCTCCGGAGAGCAGCACCGGCGCTTCCAGCAGCTCAGCCAGCTCAACCAGCTCATCCTGAGCAAACGTAGATCGCACGCCCTTGCCGGCCCAGATGACCGGATTCTGGCTGGCCCTCACGCGCTCGACGATGCCTTCGAGGCCGGCCTTGTTCAGCTTCGTTTCCGGCAGATCGAGCGGTTGGTAGACATCCATCTCAGTCTCACCGGCCAGCAGTACGTCCTGCGGGATCTCGACGTGGACCGGTCCGGGCCGACCACTGCGCGCAATGGCGAACGCCCGAGCCATCACGCTCGGGATGTCCTCCGGCCGCTGGATCGAGACGCTCCACTTGGTCACCTCGGCGAAGACGCGAACGAGAAAGTCCTCCCCATCGACGCCGTGGAACGATTCGTAGGACGCGTTGCGCGGCACAGCACCGGAGATGTGCACCAGCGGCGACGCCGCCATATATGCCTGCGCGACCCCGGTCAGCGAGTTGGTCCCGCCCGGGCCGGCAGTCACCAGCACGACGCCCGGCTTACCGGTCAGGCGGCCGTAGGCATCGGCCATACCGCTGGCTGTACCCTCGTGCTTGACCGTGATGTGGCGGATGTCCGGTGCATCCACCAGGGCGTCGTAGACCTCAATGACGTGTGAGCCAACGAGGCCGAAGACCACATCAACGCCCTCGGCACGAAAGGCCTCGACGACTGCCGCGCCACTGCGCTGTCGTACTCGTCCGCCAGAACTGTCGGCCATGTGACCCGCTCCTCTACAGCGTGTTCCTGTGTTCAGAAGTGCCAGTATCGCCTCGGTCTGGCGCTACGACAAGCAGTTCGTGACTTGTTACGGGATTGTTACGGGCACCGGGTATCCGACACGGAGGTGTGACATGCGGCGGGCTACAGTTCAAGCAGAGAGTGCAACCTGCGATGCGAAGGAGCAGGACGATGAACGTCGAGACGACTCCCCAACCAACAGCGATTCCGCCACGTGACCCTGCCTATCAGTACGAGGCTGCTCGCCGTCAGCTCGCCCGGGCACTGACCGAATACAGCGCCGACCTCGACACCGACGGCGCACATCAGGATCTGGCACGGCGTCGCAACGAGGTCATCGAGGCCGGAATGCCGTTCTTCGGGCCACTCCGCCGCTTCGTCCAGCATGAGGTGCGACGCTGGGCGGACCTGGATGGCTTCGACACTACCGACGTGCCGGTCGACGATGTGGTCGCCGCGATCTATCTGATCGCTGTCGAGCAGGCTGCCGATGCTCCACATGCCCGCGCGTTCTACACCTGGCTGCGCCGGATCGCGCGCCGTGAGGTGCGGTCGGCCCTCCTGGAGCAGGAGCGGCTGAACCGGCTGGAGGTCTCTCTGCAGCAGCCGGTCCAGACTGTTGGTGAGTGGCCAGATCGCGCACTTCGCCTGATCGCGGTGCTGGCCGACCCAACGGCGCTTCCGCCGGACGAGATCATCATCGGCGATGAAGAAGCCGCCGTGCTGGATCGGCTGCTCGGCAAGCTCCCGGAACGCTGGCGCGAGATCTTCCTGCTTCGGGTCATCGATGGCTGGGATGTCGAGGAGATCGCGACTGCCGAGGGAATCGCGGCAGAGAATGTGCGGGCGATAGTACGACACAGTCGGGCGTTCCTCGGAGCCTGGCTGTTGGAGAACGCGGATGTCATCGCCTAGCACTGCCAGGAAAGGAGCAGACGATGACTGACTATGAGCTGTTGGAGCAGATGCGCGAGATCACCGGTGAGAAGATACCGACCTGCGATCTCTGCGGCCGACAAGTAGCGGTCGAGTTCGTGTTCGATGGTCGTCAGTTCACCGATCGAGACGGCCCGGTCCACATCTGCGCGGAGTGCCGCGAGCTCTACGAGCGCGGCGACGAGCCGCTGGATGAGCTTCTTGACGAGGACATCGAAGGCGTCTGACCTGTCAGGGCCGGTGGCGGCGCTTGGTCGCAGTCACCGGCCCGCACGCGGTTGAATCGTCAGGCCGCTGAGTCGTCCGGCGCACTGGATTGGGATGGCGGCGGAGTTGGTACGTCCGGTGTATCGTCGGACTCGTTCCGACCGCGATACCAGGCGATCAACGGCACAGCCGCCATCACTAGCACAAGGACAAGTGCCTCGTCCCAACTGAATTTTCCGGCGTGATAGATCGGAAGAATCATCCTGGCTCCACCCTGTTCGACCATCACCACAGCAAGTATAGGTCGCCGGACGAGGAGCGTCGGTATGCATCATGCTTCTTGGTCAGGCGGACACACGGACTGGGGAAGAAAGGACAACCATCGATATGAACGATGAAACCTCCGGCGCGCCGAGCTGGCTGCCAATTCTGTTTCCGCTCGCGATCGTCGGGATCATTCTGCTGCTACGCAAGAGCCGCTCGCAATCGCGCGTGGACAAGGCGATGCAGCCGATCGGCAAGGCGATCGACGATTCGGGCTTGCCGGATAACGCCAAGTCGATCCTGCTCAACGCCATCGATGAGGTTCGCGACGCGCTGAACAACGTCAGCGCCGCCGCCGAGGACATCAAGAAGCGCTAGGGCCGAAAGAGATGACAGACAGACGGCCGGAGCACTGCTCCGGCCGTCTGTCTGTCTCAGCAGTGCTCTCTCAGGCTGCGCGCCGCGGCGCTCGTGCGGGTGTTGGTGCATCGACAGTCGGTACGGGACCAACCGGATGACCCTCGATCCGCAGATCCGGCAGCCAGCGCAACCAGCGCGGCAGATACCAGTTGGCGTTCCCCAGCAGCGCCATGCTCGACGGCACCAGCACTGAGCGAACGATGGTCGCATCGAGGAAGATCGCAACGGCCAGGCCAAAGCCCATCTGCTGCATCTCGATCAGGCTGCCGGCAGCAAAGGCTCCGAAGACTGCGACCATGATGAGCGCCGCTCCGGTGATAATCCGCGCCGTCGATTGCAGGCCGACCGCCACAGATTCACTGTTGTTCCCGGTGCGGTCGTAATGCTCGCGAATCCGGCTCAGCAGGAAGACGTGGTAGTCCATCGACAGGCCGAACAGGATGCAGAACAGGAAGACCGGAATCCACGCCTCGATGACCGGCGACTGCCCAAAGCCAAGCAGCTCGTTGCCAATCCCTTTCTGGAAGACGAGGACCATCACGCCATAGGCTGCGCCGACCGACAGCAGGTTCATCAGGATCGCCTTGATCGGCACGATGATCGAACGGAACGCGAGCAGCAATACCAGGAAGCTCAGGCCGAGGACGAAGGCAAACACGTACGGCGTGTACTCGGCGAGCAGAACGTTGAAGTCGTGGTTGAACGCCGCCTCACCCGTGACATAGACGCTGGCTTCGGTCTCGGCGAACACGGTCGGGATCGTCTGATTACGCAATTCCTCAATGATCTGCTCGCCGGCCGGCAGGTTGCCATCTATCGCCAGCGGCACAGAGACAACGATCAGGTCACCAGCGGCGTTGGTTTCGGTCGTCGCCGGGCCGAACATCTCGTTCTGCCCCAGACTCGCGATCAGCCGATCGACGCTGTTCTGGATCGCCGGATCGTTCGCGTTGCCATCGACGACAATCTCGACTGGCGCAATAACGCCTGCGTAGAACTTCTCGCTGAGGATCTCGTAGCCGCGCTTGACATCGCTCTCAGGCAGCGTATCCAGCCCGACAACGCCGGTCTGCAGGTCAAGGTACGGCAACGCCAGGGCGAGCAGGAGACCAGCGGCGAGAATGACACTGACCACGCGGTGCGTCATCACGGTCTGTGTCAGGCGTCCCCAGAAACCGGCGTGGATCGTCTCGCTGTCGCGCTTGCGCTGCAGCGCGATCCGCAGTGGATCATCGTAATGACGCTTGCGCGGCCAGTCGATGCGATCGCCAAGCAGCGCCAACAGTGCCGGAATCAGCGTCATCGAGGACACAATCGACACCAGCACAACCAGTGCCGCACCGACTGCAAGACCACGGAAGACCGTCACCGGGATGATGAACATACCCATCAGCGCGATGACCACTGTCAGGCCGGAGCAGACGACCGCCTTGGTCGCCGTTCCGCCCGCGTTCTCGATCGCGGCACGACGCTCATGCCCGTGTCGGCGTTCTTCGCGATAGCGTTCGACAATGAACAACGCGTAGTCGATACCGACGGCCAGACCGATCATGACGATGAGGTTGAAGGTGATGTCAGAAACCGGGTGCCACTGGCCCAGCACGGTTGCCATGCCAGTTGCGACCGCGATCGACGCCAGCGCGACGACCAGCGGAACGCCGGCCGCCAGCAGCGCACCAAACACGACCACCAGGACGATGAGCGCGATGGGGAGCCCGAACAACTCGGCCCGGGCCAGGTCGCGCTCGGCAATCGCGCCGTAGGCAACGTCGCCGCTCAGATCGCCGACGCTGAGAACAGTCACATCGGCCGTGCGCTGCGCCTCGATCGTGCGGACGTATTCCTCGCCGCGACCTTCGAGCGCGTCACTATCGCCAGCCATCACGACCGGCAAAACCGCCGTCATACGATCGTCCGAAATGAGCTGACTGGCTGTCGGATCGCCCGCCGCCTCAAGATCAAGCACGTTCGTGACGCTCGCGACAGTACCGTCCAACCCACGCAACGCCGCGGACGTACTCTCAATGACCTGTCGAAATGCAGGATCGTCAATCGTCAGGTGGTCGCTTGTGATGACAACCGTCTCGGTTTGTGGCTGCTGACCGTTGAGGCGTTGCTCGATCAGCCGGTCACCTTTCAGCGACTCTGGCTCTGTTGTGAAACCGTCGTCATTCGAAATCGGGCTGGGCAACATGCCGGATGCTGCCCCAGCCATGACGACCAGCAACAACCAGAATCCAACGACCAGCCAGGGCCGTCGGGCACTCCATCGTGCCACCCCACGCGTCGATGGTACCGCCATTGGTCCCTCCATATCTCCGTGACGAAGTGGGCTGCAATCGGCCCTACGCACATCACTCAGACTAGGTTCGCGGGGCGGTTTCCTCGACGGGGCAGGCTTCCAAACAACGGGTGGGGATAACCCTACTCGGCGGGTGTGGGCTGCTGTAATGGAGGGTGAGAAAGAGCTGTGACAGCGCTTCGGAAACGAGAGACCCGGATAGGGAGAGACTGTGAGCAAAGGTTCCGTACGGACAGGACCTGGCCTGTCCTCGCCGTGAGGCGACCCCCTCACGCGAGCATCGGTGCTCTGGACACACGAACCCAGCATGAGGCCGTGGACATGTAGGGGCGTATCGCATACGCCCGGCCAGAAACACGAGAATCCAGCATATGCACCCGGACACCGTGGCCGGCGGGCGAACGAATCGAGGTTGAAACGGGCGTATGCGATACGCCCCTACACGCCGGAGCCGATGCGGTGATGATACGCCAGGACCGCCAGCATCCAGGTGCAGGGTCGCCTCACGGCGAGGACAGGCCGGGTCCTGTCCGTACGGAAGGTTAGCGCGCTCATGCATCTACCCCCGTAGATACGCCAGGACGGCGAGGACGCGCCTGTGCTGCGTGACGGCGTCGTCGAGGGCAAGCTTGCTGAAGATGTTGCTGATGTGCTTTTCGACAGTGCCCTCGCCAATGAAGAGGCGGTCGGCGATGGCGGTGTTCGACTGACCCTCGGCGATAAGCGCCAGGACCTCCTGCTCGCGCGGCGTCAGGTCGGCGAGCCGATCATCACGACGGCGCCGAGTGACGAGCTGGGCGACAACCTCAGGATCCAGCACGGTCCCGCCAGCTGCAACCTGGCGCAGCGCCATCATGAACTCGCTGACGTCGGCGACGCGATCCTTCAGCAGATAGCCGACACCAGCCGCTCCGCTTTCCAGTAGCTCGCCGGCGTAGCGCTCCTCGACGTATTGCGAGAGGATCAGGATCGGGGTGAGCGGAACGCGATCGCGCGCCGCAATGGCGGCGCGCAAGCCTTCGTCCCGAAATGTGGGCGGCATCCGAACGTCGACAATGGAGACGTCCGGGCGTTCGCGGTCGATCGCCTCGACGAGTTCCGGGCCACTGGCGACGCTCGCGACGACATCATGACCAGCGTCGGCCACAAGTCGGTTGAGCCCTTCGCGTAACAGCACCGAATCCTCGGCGATCACTATGCGCACGGCAACTCCAGATGCACTCGTGTTGGCCCACCGACCGGACTCTCGACGGTCAACATACCATCGACGCCTGCCACCCGATCAGCGAGGCCGGTCAGTCCGCCACTCGGCGTCGTGATTGCTCCGCCGCGCCCATTATCGACCACATCGAGCAGAAGTACACCGTTCTCGACGCGCGCCTGCACCGATGCGCTGGTCGCGCCACTGTGCCGCGCCACGTTGGTCAGCGCCTCGGCGACAACGAAGTAGGCGGTCGATTCAATTGCGTCCGGCAGACGACCAGGCAGGTCCGTCTCGACAGTCACCGGGATCGACGTGCGCCCGGCGAGCGCAGAGATCGCCGCGTCCAGGCCACGGTCGGTCAGCACGGCGGGGTGGATACCACGCACCAGATCACGGATTTCCCGCATTGCCAGCTTGGCCTCTTCGTGAGCGTCGCTCACCAACACCTTAGCGGCCTCGGGGTCGCTGTCCATCTTCTCTTTGGCCATGCCGAGGTCCATTGCCAGGCGCACCAGCCGCTGCTGCGCGCCGTCGTGCAGATCTCGCTCGATCCGGCGCAGCTCATCAACCGATGCGCTCACTGCCCGCGAGCGGCTCTCCGTGAGCTGGCCGACACGCTCAGTGAGGATTGACTCGATGTCGGAGCCGAGCAGATGCCGCGCCAGCCAGGCATGCGCGCGCACCATACCGATAATGATGTACGGCAGTGCAAGCAGCACCGGGATACCAACCATCGCAACACCGATTGCCTCGGGCAGTGTGTTAATCGTCCAGCCGCTCGATGCCTCGTTCACCCAGAACCAGGAGGGCGCGGTGATCATCGAGAAGGCGATTGACATCCAGGTGATGGCGATAACGAACTGAATCAGGCCAATAGGAAAGAGGATAAAGAGATAGAGCAGGTCCAGCCAGACGTGCTGATCGCGCAGTCGGACCTTCAGCTTATCCCACAACCCACCGTCCGGCAGCGGCGCATAGGGATCCATGATCCGCTCACCGAGCATCGAGTTGAACCGCATCCGCTCCACCCGCGCGCCCCAGATCCAGAGCAGCATCGTTCCAGCCAGCAACGGAATACCGACGAGCGTGACCACCGTTGCGATGCCAGTTGAGAGCAGCGTCACCAGCACGATGAACCAGAAGAGACCGAGAATGAAGGTCAGCAGAATAAACCCGAACGAGCGCCAGGTTTCACTCGAAAAGAGTAGTCGCAGTGGATTGCTCCACCGGATACGCCGAGGGGACACACTCGACTCCAGGACATTGGCCATGTGTGAAGTTCCTTCCAGCCGGCAGCGTGGGCCCGCTGCCCACTCCGGATCGTATCGGTCATGCCTCTATTCTGGCGACCGACAGAGGATCGCGGAACGCCGCTGGCTGGAAATCTGGAGGTAGGGTTATCCCCCCTGTGGGTGGCCTACAACAGCCAGTACAGGATTGCGGCGACAGCCAGAATGATGGCCACGGCAGTAATGCCGAGGGTCATTCCGGCCGCCGTGCCGACTGTATCTTTGCGCCGTCGATCCGGCTCCTGCTCTCGAATGCGATCCAGGTCTTCGCTCATCTCGCCCGTTTCCTCTCTCCTCGACGTAGCGATTCGAGTACACAGTTGCGGGCGCACGTGATATGCCATGAGCGTCAGTCTAGGGCAGCAGATAGGTCCACTCTTCGGTCGCGAACTTCGACCTCACCAGCTCGACGGCGGCCTGATGCTCCAGATTGCTGATCTCGCCCAACTCTCCACCTGTGAGATCCATGAACCGCTCGGTCAGCGCATGGAAGAACGCCTCGCGCGGCAGGTTCGTTTGCTGGCGCAATGGGCCGACTCGCTTGTCTGCGCTGCGCAAGCCCTTGTCGGACAGCTTCTCCATGCCAATCCGCAGCACCTGCATCATCAGCTTCGGGTCCATGTCGTAGGACGTCATCGTGTGGTGCAGCACCGCGCCGAACCGACGCGCCTGGGCTGCGCCGCCGATCTTGCCGCCGCTGGAGGTGATGTCGTTCAGCGGCGCGTACCAGGCGTCAATGCTCAGCTCGCGATAGGTATCGACCACCCAGCTATCCAGGAATGCGTAGGACTCCGGGAAGGACAGGCCCTTGACCAGATCCGGCGGGGCATAGATCGAGTAGGTGATGTCGAGGCCCGGCAGGGTGAACATCGCGCCGCCGCCGGTGATGCGCCGGACGACCTGGACGCCATGCTCAGCCGCGTTCTCGATCTGCACTTCGTTGCGGACCGACTGGAATCGCCCGATGACGATGACCGGCGAATCCCAGCCCCAGAAGCGCAGCGTCGGACGACGCTCGCCTGCACCAACTCGTCGCGTCAGCACTTCGTCCAGCGCGATATTCATGGCCGGGTGCATTGGCGACGTTGGGATGATCTCCCACTCGTAATCCCGCCAGCGCGCATCGGCCTCACGCGGGTAATGCTGCTCAGTCCTGCTCATGCCAGCCCCCTCCGAACCGCGATCGCGATCGCCTCGGGCGAGAAGCCAAGCAACTCAGTCCCGTCTGGCACCGCATTCGCGACAACCTGTGTGATCTGCTCCTCACTGGTGTCGACCGACAGACCGACGAGTGACCCAACAATCTGGTCCAGTGATTCCTCCGGATACAGGAAGAAATCCCCGGATACCATTGGATCGACAATCGTGCCGTCGTGGACGTCAAAATCGACCACGACGAGCTTCCCCCCCGGTGTTTTGTATTCACCGTGCATCGCGTCCTCCTCCTCGCTCGACCTCTATGGCAACTGGCTGGCAGATGAGACCGTCGCGTACAGGACAACGCGCTTCGGCTCACTGCCAACCGCGACGGCGACCTCGACGGGCGCTTCGCTCTGGGCAGGCACCACATCAACATAGGCCAGCCCACCGCCAATGATGACATCGTCAGCATCATAGGCAATGGCGAACACTGCGACCGAATTGAGATCAACGTCCAGACCGTTCACTACCTGTCCAGCCACGCGCGGCGTGAACGAATCCGGCACGTAGCGCACATCGGTCGTTGCCAGATCGCCCGCCTCGGCCAGCAACGTCGTGACCGAGCGGCCCAGCGCCTGCACGTCAACACGGGCTGGCTTCTCACCCTCCGGCGCGAAGAACGAACCGCCAACGCCGAGATCTTCACCCGGCAGCAACACGGCCAGATACGACGCATTGGTCGCAAGCACCGCCCCATCTGTCGACCAGGCCGTCACCTGGTACAGAACCGGCTCGGCCGCCAGGTCGTCGCGCTCATTCTGCAGAACGAAGCCCCAGCCGATCTCGCCACTGCCGGCAACCACCGACCAGCCCTGATCGATAACCGACACCTCAGCCGGCTCGTTGCCCTCGCGCGCGAGCGTATCCGCGTGAATCGTTGACGCGGTGATCACCGGATAGAGCTCAATTCGCGCTGGTTGACCGACGCTGGAGATCGAGACCTCGACGCCGACCGGATCGTCCGGCTGGACGAACGGCAGGTAGGTATTGCCCCCGCCGATGATCTCGCCGTCACGACCGAACCCGACGGCGTATACCCGGAGATCGAGCAGCGGCAGATCGAAATCTGTGCTGACGGCACCGGTAGCTATCGGAAATTGCGACCGTTCGAAGTAGGCAACGTCGTCGACTGCGATTTCCGGCGCAATGGAGAGGGGCTCCAGGCGACCAGGACGGACATCGACTCGCATCGACCGTGCAATCGCGCCCTCGGCCAGGAACGTCGATCCGCCAACACCGATCTCGGCACCGGGTAGCAGGACATCGATGTAGCCCTCATCAACCTTGACCGTCTCGCCCGTCTCATCGAGGAACGTCAGGACGTAGGCCGTGTCGAACATCGCATTGGTACGATCCTGATTTGAAATGAGAAAGCCCCAGCTTACTTCGGCATACGCCTCGGCCTGACTGTAGCCCCACTGCTCGACCCGCAGCGTTCCGCCGGGCGGCGGAAGCGTCGCGGTCGGATCGGCTGGAGCACTTGTTGCGGTGGCCGATGCTTCGGGCAGGGCGACATCTGTCGGTTCGGCAGGAGCAGTCGGCGACGGCTCGATCGGCTCGGGTGTTGGCGTACTGGTCCCCGCCGGCGCGGGGTTGTCGGAGGGAGTCACGGTTGGCTCAATCGGGGCTGGCGGGGGCGTACTCTCGGGCGCACC
>JAMLIA010000087.1 GCA_023954495.1 Thermomicrobiales bacterium
CCGCGCACGTCACCGATGCTCTTGTGCTTCTTCTGCAGCTCGCGCAGGCCGGGGCCGAGGACGTCGTCGCCGATCATCCTGGCGTTCTCGACGACCTTCTCTTCCTTCATCGCATTGAGCGCGCCGATGCCGGCCGCGCAGGCCAGCGGGTGGCCGGAGTAGGTCAGGCCGCCGTAGTAGACCTTGTCCTGGAACTTGTCGGCGATCTTCTGCGAGATCAGCACTGCTCCGAGCGGGACATAGCCAGAGGTCAGGCCCTTGGCGCAGGAGATCAGGTCCGGCTCGACGCCGAAGCCGGCCGAGCCAAACCAGTGGCCGGTGCGACCGAAGCCGGTCATGACTTCATCGAGGATCATGACGATGCCGTGGCGATCGCAGAGCTCGCGCACGCCCTGCAGATAGCCTTCGGGCGGTACGAGGATGCCGTTCGTGCCGACGATCACCTCCAGGATGATACCGGCGACGGTCTGCGGGCCCTCGTACATCACGACCTCTTCGAGGTGCGCCAGAGCCCGATCGCGCTCCTGCTCCTCGTTCTCGGAGTGGAACGACGAGCGATAGGTGTATGGGCCCATGAAGTGGACGACGCCGCTAATGGCCGGCTCCGACGCCCAGCGCCGTGGCTCGCCGGTCAGGGCGATCGCGCCGTGGGTCGCGCCGTGATACGAGCGATAGGCGGACAGAATCTTGTGCCGACCGGTCGCCTCGCGGGCGAGGCGGATGGCGTTCTCGTTCGCTTCTGCGCCGCCGTTGGTGAAGAAGGCCATGTTGAGGTCGCCGGGTGCCAGCTCGGACAGCATGCGGGCCAGCTCGGACGAGCGCTCGTTGGCGAAGCTTGGCTGGATCACGCACAACCGCTCGGCCTGCTCCTTGATCGCCGCGACGACCTTCGGATGCTGATGCCCGAGGTTCGTGTAGACGAGCTGGCTCGCGAAGTCGAGGTAGCGCTTGCCCTCGAAATCGAAGAACTCACAGCCCTCGCCACCTGCCACCGGCATCGGGTTGATCTTGCTCTGCGCCGACCATGAGTGGAACACGTGCGCGCGGTCATCGCGACGGACGCGTTCCTCGGCTTCCATGTCCATCAGAACCACTGTGATCTCCTTTCGGGACGCCGTTTCTCCGGCGTCTCGGTTCTCCCGCACCGCTGTGCGTCACCATAACACGCTACGAGTTCTGCTCGGTCCGATCGAAGAGGCGTCCGTGCATTCGCAGGTAGCGCGGCGCGCCGTCCGCCGTTGACACGACATCGATTCGGGTGCCCGCGGCCGGGCCGGCGGTGTTGATCAGCTCCCATTCGCTGATTGGCGCGAACGATTCGTCCGGCCAGCGCACCGGCTCGCCGCCGTTCGGCCCCGGGCTGGTCAGCTCCAGCCGGAATCCGTCGCCGTCGCGCACGAGGTCGATGGTCGAATCTGCCCCACTGTAGCGACCGGCGATGCGGTCGGCCTGCGCGTCGTCGAGGGTCACCGTCGCTGGCGACGGCTTGACGAGGCCCAGCTCCTGCTCCAGGAACCAGCGCTCGATGGCGCGATTGGCCAGGTCGCCGCGTCCGCTGTTCGTCAGTACGACGAGCGCCGCCTGCTTCTCCGGCACGAGCGTCAGCAGCGACTTGAAGCCGTTGATGCTGCCACCGTGCCCGATCACCTGCACACCGTCGATCGTGCGGATATCCCAGCCGATGCCCCACTGGTCGGCCCAGTTGGCGGCCTGCCGCTGCGGCTCGCGCATGGCGCGCAGCGTCTCCGCGCCGATCACCCGTTGGCCATCGACGGTGCCGTCGCCGAGATGGAAGCGGGCGAAGCGCAGCAAGTCCGGTACGTTCGCGTAGACACCACCGGCCGGCAGGCGATTGCGCGGATAGTACTGGTCGGCCGGTACGTGCTCGTCGGTGTCGGGCGTGCGCTGGTTATGGCCGAGGGCGTGCGGACTGGAAATCGCCTCGTGGCTGAAGAAGCAGGCGCGCTCCAGGCCCAGCGGCTCGAACAGCCGCTCGCGCATCAGCTCATCGAACGGTTTGCCGCCGACTACCTCAAGAATGCGTCCGGCCAGATGGAAGCCGGAGTTGCAGTAGAACCACAGTTCGTCCGGCTCGGCGTACTGGCGCAGCGTGTGGAACTCGCCGATTGCGCGCTCCAGCGCATCCGCACCCCAACCGAAGTTGACCGAGAAGTCGCCGAGCATGCCGGTCCCATGGGAGAGGAGATGCCGCGTCGTGATGCGATCCTCAATGCCCGCCGAGATGCGAACCCCCGGCAGATAGTGGCTGACCGGCGCGTCCAGATCGAGCGTGCCGTCATCGACCAGCATCATCGCCAGCGTCGACGTAAAGACTTTCGAGATTGATGCAATGCGGCAGAGCGAGTCCGCCCGCATCGGCTCGCCGGTCGTCAGCTTGGCGACGCCGATCGCGCCCTGCTCTTCGCTGTCGCCGCGCAGCACACCCCAGGCGATTCCTGGGATCGCCAACTGCACCTGCTGCTCGCGTGCGACTTGTTCCAGTGTCTCTGCTTCGGTCATTCACCCTCCCTCGTCGACTGTCATCGTATTGCCAATCGTATTGTCCGCAACTCCGCTGGATGTGCCAGCCCCTGCGCCGTGTTGATGGAACACGAATGGCGGGTCCGGCGTCATATATGCAGAATGTCGGCGGACGACGACGTCCGCGTAGCAGGACCAGTGATGGTCCCGGAGAAACTGATGATGCGATCACGAACCGATACACGCGCACCATCGTTACGCCTCTCGTTTGTGGCGCTGCTCGCCCTTGTCATGTTGCTTGGCGCGTGTGGTGAGGACGACGCCGTCGGTAACGGAGGAGTTGCATCGACGCCCACGCCATCCGCCAGCCCGACACCAGAACCGATCGAGCACCCGACTGGCGAGGATGATGTCATCCTGCAGATCACCTGGCAGGGCGGCTTCGCGCCGGTGGAAGCGCTCATCTCACGACTGCCGCTGGCGACGCTGCTGGGGAATGGCTGCCTCGTCACCGAAGGACCGCAGATCGAGATCTACCCGCAGCCGATCCTGCCGAACTTGCAGGAGGTCTGCCTGACCGACGAGGGCATCCAGGGCATCCTGAATGCCGCACGAGACGCCGGGCTGCTGGATGGCGACGCGACCTATGGCAACGACATGATCGCCGACGCCGCGACGACCGTTTTTGTCACGACCGCCGACGGCAAGACAACCACCGTCTCCGCCTATGCGCTGTACGAGGGCACCGAGCCGACCGGCACGCCGGAGGCGGACGCGGTCCGCGAGAAGCTGGCGACGTTCCTCAATCAGCTCGGATCGCTGCGCGACTGGCTGCCGGCAATGGCATTCAGCGGTGAGGACCACGCCTACGACGTGACGCGGATGCAGATCATCACGCTGCCTGTGCAGACGAGCCCGGACATGGCCACGCCGGAGATCGAGCCGCAGCAGCTCGACTGGCCGCTGGCAACCCCGCTCGCTGAGCTTGGCGAGCCATACCCGCTGCTGCAGGACGCTCGCTGCGTCGTGCTGGATGGCGACGACCTGGCCACGCTGATGACCCAGCTGCAGGACGCGAACCAGCTCACACAGTGGACCAGCGGCGACGACACCTATTCGCTGCTGATCCGTCCGCTGATCGGCGCTGAGGATGGTTGCGTGACGCAGCCGTAAGCACGCTCACGGATCACGACAACGCTGCCCCCGCTCCAGAACGGAGCGGGGGCAGCGTTTGAGCATCTACCGCAGATACACCGTGAACTGATCCAGCGACAGCGTGCCGCCGATCTCGATTCGTGGCTCGACCCACCACTTCTCCGGCGACCACCAGGTGCCGCCCCAGGCTGCGACCGCCGCGCGGTACCCGGCAGCCTCAACCGCCCAGATGACCCGGCTGTCGTACGCACCATAGGGATAGGCGAAGATGTCGACGCTCTGGCCGGAGATCGCCTGCAGAGCCGCGCGTGAATCGACCAGCTCGCTCCACAGCTGACCCTCGGAGAGGGTCGTCAGGTCCGGATGGCTGATCGAGTGGCTGCCGATTTCGTTGCCGTTGTCAGCTATCGCGCGAATCTGCCAGTCGGCCAGCGTCGATGCACCGCTGAGGATGAAGAACGTGCCGCGCATGCCGCGCTCGCGCATCGCCTCGGCCGCACCCCATTGCTCGACATAACCGTCATCGAATGTGATCGCGACCGGATTCGGTGGCAGCGTGCCGATCCCCGCGACCGCGTCATAGACCTCGGAGAGCGTCACGGTGTTGTAGCCATTTGCCTGTAGCCAGTCGAGCTGCTGCTCGAAGCGCCAGAGCGGGATCGTGTAGCGCGCCGCGTCATCGCCGACATGGTGATACATCAGCACCGGGATATTGAAGGCTCGCGGCGGAGGATTCCAGAGCGCCTCGTCGTAGTCCGGCACGCCGTCCTGCCGCGTGACGGCGGCGGTGTCGATGCCCAGTGTTGTGGCGCGGTCCGCGCCGAGTCGTCCGAGGAGGATCTCATACGGTGTCCCGGCGTGCTCGGGATGATATTCAAACCGCGCACGCTCGAAATACTGCACCGTGTAGGTCTGGCCGGTGTCGGAATTCACCTCGGCGAACTCTTCCGAGATCGGGTAGCCGAAGATGCGTAGCCCGCCGTGCGACTCCCAGTACGACTTGAAGCCGTAGCTGAGGTAGTGGCCGGTCGGTGCGTAGAAGGTGCGCTCCGGCGAATCGGGCGGGGCGGCTTCGGTTGGGATCGGCGTGAAGGCCGGGTCGGTGCGGTCGGCCGTCAGCCACGAGCCGAGCAGTGCGAACAGCACCTCATACTCAGTACCGGCATTCTCCGGATGCAGCTCGAAGCGCTCGCGCTCGAAGTACTGCACGGTCAGGCCGGAGTCCGGGTCGGTGAACGCCTCACTCAGTGGATAGCCGAACGTCGCCAGACCACCGAGCTTGCGCCAGGTCGAGATGAACGGCTCGCTGACGTGGTGACCAGTGGCGGGGAAGTAGACGATTTCTGGTGTCGCAGCGGCAACCGGTTGTGGTGTCAGCATCGTTCCGGCCGTCGCCAGGACCGTCGAGATGAGCAGGAGGATGGCGGGAAGTAGGTAGCTCGTGCGGATCCGCAACGGCGCGGCATGAAGCATGTGATTCGCCTAACACTAACCGGACAATGTTGATTGTCAGATGATACGCACAACTGTCCGGGTGTCCACCGCGAACTGTGCCGGTCATATACTGAACGTCAGCATTGCTCGAATATGGAGGGCCGTCAGCCAATGGAGAAGTTCATCTGTGTTACGTGCGGCACACAGTATCCGCCATCCGCACAACCACCGGACGGCTGCCCGATCTGTCTGGACGATCGCCAGTATGTGAACTCCGCCGGTCAGCAATGGACGACGCTCGACGAGCTTCGACGGAGCCATCGCAACCGCTTCATCGAGCTGGAGCCGGGACTGTCATCGATCCTGCCGGAGCCGAAGGTCGGGATTGGCCAGCGCGCACACCTGATCCAGACGGCGGCCGGCAACATCCTCTGGGACTGCATCGGCCTGATCGACGACGCGACGGTCGCCGAGATTCAGCGTCGTGGTGGGCTGGCCGGTATCGCGATCTCGCACCCGCATTTCTTCACCACGATTCATGAGTGGAGTGCGGCGTTTGGCGACATCCCGATCTGGATTCACGCCGACCTGCGCCAGTGGGTGATGCGCTCCGGCCCAGCCATCAACTTCTGGGAGGGCGAGACCCGTGAGCTCCTGCCGGGCGTCACGCTGGTTCGCTGCGGCGGTCATTTCCCCGGCTCGACGATTGTCCACTGGGCCGATGGTGCGGATGGGCGCGGCGTGGTCCTGTCTGGCGACACGTTCCAGGTCGTTGCCGACCGGCGTTGGGTGACCTTCATGTACAGCTATCCGAACAGCATTCCGCTCGATTCAGCCACGGTGCGCCGCATCGTCGCCGCCGTCGAGCCGTTCGACTACGAGCGCATCTACTGCGCCTTCGGCGGCATCGTCCAGGAAGACGGCTCCAGCGCAGTCCGCCGCTCCGCCGACCGCTACATCGCGCACCTGGAGGGACGGGAATCGTGATCGACTGCAGTCAGTAGATCATCAGGCCGTCGTGGCTTACCCGAATGATGATGCGCTTGTCGTCCTGCTTGCGGCGTCTCTCGTACTCAAACTCAATCAGGTCGATATGCTGCTTAAGCAGAGGGATCATGGCAGATTCCGAACATTGAAACGTCAGGAGACCGGCATTCATGAAATCTGCTGTCAGCGCATTTGGGTCGCGATGGATGAGCGGATGGAAGTGTTTCCTGTTGCGTGTGACAACGACGGCGTCAATCTGATGAGCGTACGCAACGACAATTGGGTCTTCGGTGCCGGGTGTCAGGTGATCCTGGACGCGAATAGCTTCATGTCCTCGCTGCTGGAGAAACAACCTGACCGACGTTCTGATGTTCTCATCGAGCAAGAAGCGGATAGCCACAACCGGTTGCTATGCGATGGACTGCGTCGCTGCATCCGGATCGAATGCCAGCGCAGCACGGACATCTTCTGGATGGAGCATTGGGAACTCGTTGAGGATTGATTCCTCGTCGTAGCCGTCGTCGGCAAGCTCGCGCAGATTCCAGACCGGAATTCGTGTTCCGGCGACCACCCATTCGTTCCGCATCACGTAGCGGTGACGCTCGATGATCCCGATGTCCTTCGGATCGCGTTGACGTAACTCTCGAAACGCCCCTTCGACTTCGGAGGCAATCTGACCAAGCTCAATCGGCAATGCCTCTTGCCCAAGAGGTCGATCAGAAATGAGCGCTTGAGTCACCGGATCCACGTAAATAATCTCGTCGCCACGCAGGAAGAAGCGGATACGCGACCATGGGTGATCGTACTGCTGCTTTAGCCACGCGCCGAGGTGGCGCAATCGCCGGAGTGACACACGCTTTCGCAGGTGCGCGAGAGCCCGGAGCGCAACAAGATCCTGAAACGAGTAGATACGGTTGTAGGGTCGCCCTGCACCTCGAGAAATGCTCGGCGCGAACACGTTGGTTTCGTCCCAGTATTGGAGCTGGCGCTGCGATAGCCCGGAAAGTCGCGCTGCTTGCCGCGTCGTAAACGCTCCGCTCGCTGAGGAGATGAGGGGACGCTCCTGCAACGATGGGTGCTGATCTACATCAACGGTCATATCTCTCTCCGCGTGGGATTCGTCCAGTTGGTGTCAACGATTGTACGATGCCTTCAGCATAATGGACGTATTCAATGATGATAGTTATCGCAAGCAGACTTCACTCCCACCGCATCTCCCGATCCTCATTGCGCCCACGGACCCAGGTGACCGTTGGTGTGTTGGCGGCGACGGTGGCGGGGGCGGCGGGGTGGGTCGTGATGCTGAGCGTGCCACCATCAACTTCGATCAGCCGGTACTCGGCCGGGAACTCGACGAGCGAGGCGGTGGTGACATGCAGCCAGGCTGGCTCATCTGTGCCGGACTCGACGATGTGGTGGAAGTGTTGGTGGCCGGCCAGGAAGAGCGTGCGGTGGCTGTCGCCCGTCAGTTCGGCCATCGTCCGTTCGCCGTAGGTGAGGGTGCCCGCGTTCTTGCCGGTCGGCGCGGCGGTGCGGATGTACTCGGACTGCCGGACGAACGGAAAGTGGCACAGGACGATCAGCAGAGCAGGCCCGGCTGCGTCGACACCGGCGCGCACAGCATCTACCTGCTCGGCGAAGGCATTCACCCACCAGCGGCCATTCTCTTGCCCCCACTCCGCATCCAGCGCCGCCACGGCGACCCCGTCCGGACGCGGCAGCATGACCTGCGGGACGAGTCCGGTCGGTGCGCGGTCGCCGAATATGCGGTTGAACGGCTCGCGGTCGCCGTCGCTGGTGACATCATGATTGCCACGCAGGACGATCCACGGCATGGTGAGCTGATCCAGCGTCTCGCGGGCCAGGTGAAGCTGTGCATCGCTCGCCGTGTCGGCGAGGTCGCCAAGGATGAGCGTGAAGTCCGGCGCGTCCGCGTTGATTGCGGCGACGGCGGCGGCGGCGGTCTCTTCCGGGTGGTCGGACAGGAAGCGGTTGTGCCAGCTGCCCTCGCGGGTCGAGCCGAGGTGCAGGTCGGTGACGACGGCAAATCGAGTTCGTGGATGTTGCGACATCTATGTACTCCGATCAGATATGCGGCAGGTGTTGCGCGAGGTGGCTCCTGCTGATTATCGTATGGGTGTCGCGACAGCGCAGGTGAGAGCAGCGCGATTCCACGTCGGTGCATGGTGAACCGGCATCTTGTCGTCGGGTGAAGTCGGAGGAGGTGGGGGATGGCAGACGAACGCATGGCGTTGGAGTTGCTCGAATCCCAGCTACGTCAGGTGCGCTCGTGGACGCGCGAATTGATCGCCGGTATGCCTGACGAGTGGATGCATCGGCGTGTTGACTGGACCGATTGCACGATCGCCTGGCACATGGGACACCTCGCCTGGGAGCAGGATGTCTTCGCGGACTCCGCCTTCGGCATCGGACGGCGTCTTGGTGACGATTGGGAGCGCCTGTTTAGTGCCGGTTCGGTGGTGCTTGAGCCGGAGGCGTATCCGCCGCCGGAGCGAATCCGGGCGGCGTTCAGCATCGCGCTGAACCGGTTTCTGGAACAGCTCGGCCAGACCGAGGATGACACCGTCCTGATGCGTCGTCGACGCGGTGGGCCGATGACGCTGCTGGAGCAGGTGCTGGTCCTCATCTACCACGAGGGCGAGCACGCGAGCAGCATCGGTACGCTGATCCGCTGCTTTGCCAAGGCTGATGGGGTCGCGATCCCCGGCGATAGCGCTGGCAGCCCGGCAGCGGATGCGACGCCGGCCTAGCTACGCCGAGGGCATTTCCTCAAGGACCGGGTCGGTCTGCGCGGGAGCGGGCTCTGCGTCGTCCGGCTGCGCCGCCTCGCCCCGCACGAGGCCGGTCAGGCCGATCAGTCCGCCGACGAGCGCGACGGCGGCCATCGACAGGAACGTCAGTCGTACGCCGATGCGCGGCATCAGGACGATGACCGGCACGAACGTGCCAACCAGTGAGCCGATCGTTCCGAGTGCGTAGATCGCTCCGGTCGATCGGCCGGCCGAGCCAACGCGCGGAATCACCAACCGGATGGCGGACGGCGTGATGATGCCGAGCAGGAACGGCGGCAGCGTAATCAGCAGCAGCACCGAGAAGAACAGCCCGGCGCGGAGACCACCGGCGTTGAATGTCCATTCCTGAATCTGATCGACAATCGGGCGACCGACGAAGGCGAGCCCGACGGTCCATAGCCCGGTAACCAGCAGGCAGACGGCGATGATGCGGTGGCTGGGATGGCGGTCGATCAAGCGGCCGCCGACGGTGTAACCGAGCGACAGGAATGCGAAGGTCAGGCCAATCACGATCGACCACAGGTCGTTCGTCGTGCCAAATGCCGGTGCGAGCAGGCGCTCGGCGGTCAGCTCGACGCCCAGCCCGACGACACCAGCCAGCACAACGCCGAGGCGAGCATATGCCTGAATCGTCATCGGGCGTCCGTTCGTTGCTGGGCAGCTGCGTGATGGGTCATCAGTTCGGTCGTCACCTGGTCTCGTTTCTGGTGTGCGCTATCCATCGGCCAGTACCTGGCGCATCCGCTCCAGCGCAGTCTCAAGGCGTTCGAGTGAGTTGGCGTAGGACAGTCGGAGATAGCCTCGGCCGGCTGCGCCGAAGGCAGCGCCATCCAGCACCGCGACGCCGCCCTCGTTCAGCAGTCGATCCGCGATCGCTGCCGAATCGCCGATCTGCGAGACGTTCGGAAATGCGTAGAACGCACCGGCCGGCATCTGACAAGTGATGCCGGGGATCGCGTTCAGCCCGGCGACGACCACGTCGCGGCGGCGGTGGAACTCGGCGACCATCGTATCGACCGCTGCCTGACTGCCGGTCAGCGCAGTTACGCCCGCTATCTGGGTGAAACCCGGGACGCAGGAGTGGCAGTTCACCGCCAGCCGCGTCACCTGCTCGGCCAGCGCGACCGGCATGACGCCGTAGCCGAGCCGCCAGCCGGTCATGGCATACGTCTTCGAGAAGCCGTCGAGGATGATCGTCTGCTCAGCCATGCCGGGGCGTGAGGTGATGCTCTCGAACGCGCCGTCGTAGACCATACGCGAGTAGATCTCGTCGGACAGCACCATGATGCCGCGCTCGGCGGCCATCTGGGCGATCTCGTCGAGCGCAGGTCCGGGGATCACGCCGCCGGTCGGGTTGTGCGGCGAGTTCAGGATAATCAGCTTCGTTCGGTCACTGATGAGTCCACGCAGTGTGTCCGGATCGACGGCAAAGCCATCCCCCTCGCGCAGCGTCAGCGGCACAGCCCGCGCCCCCGCGAACTCGACGGCCGAGGCATAGATCGGGAAGCCGGGATCGGGACAGATGACCTCATCGCCGGGACCGGCTAGCGCCAGGATGACGAAGAACATGACCGGCTTGCCGCCTGGAGTCACGACGACCTGCTGCGGCTCGACGGTAATGCCGCGCGTCTGACTGACATAATCGGCAATCGTCTGGCGCAGTTCGGGCAATCCGGCAGCCGGGGTGTAGTGGGTGTCGCCGCGGCGCAGCGCGTCGATACCGGCCTGGACGATGTGCTCGGGCGTGTCGAAATCCGGCTCGCCGATCTCCAGATGGATGACGTCGCGGCCCTGTGCCTCCAGCGCGCGGGCGCGCATCAGCACGTCAAACGCGCTCTCGGTTCCGAGCCGACTCATTCGCTCCGCGAGTTGCATGTCGCCCACCTCCGCCTGCCCGATCGTTACGTTGGTAACGATACCGCACAGCGTGGTGCGACTGTCCATCAAGCCGGGGCACTCGGGCCGATGATCGGCGGGTAATCTGGAGCGTTCGCTGCCGTTACTGCAGGCTGATCGAGCTCGCGTCGACAACGATCGTGATGTAGCCGCCACTACCCGCTTCGACCGTCCCCGAACCGCTGGAGAAGATGCTCGCGGAGAGTGTCTGGAAAGTGATCGACCCCGAGAGTTGGGCGCAATACGAGCCGGGTGTCACCTCGACGCCCGTCGTGAAGCTGCCCGTATCCAGCGCATAGCTCCCGATCGACGAGCCGCTGCACGAACCGGCGAAGATCTCGACGGTTGCCCAGTCGATGACCGCTTCCGCAGGCAGGTCGATGCCGCCGTTCGGTCCGACCACCGCGACGCTGAGCCAGCCTGTCGCCGGTGGGGCGGGGACGGGTGTGTTGGTAGGTGCCGGCGGTGCTGTTGGCTCCACGGCTGGGGGCTGTGTCGCAGTCGGCTGGCTGGATTCCGCCACGGTGGGCACCGACGTGCTGGTCTCCACCACCACTGGCACCCCGGCAGTTGCCCCGACGCGCCACTGCAGGTAGTGCGCGCCGACGTTGCCGGATTCGACCTGCCAGCCGTCCGAGTTCGACGGTGTCCAGGTCAGGCAGCGGCGCTCGAAGCATTGCAAGAGCACATCGTGCTCATCACCGGCGACCTTGACCGTCGCCCAGTAGGCGTCCGTGATCGGGTAGCCGGTTGCGTAGAACGGATTCGCGAACAAGCTGTCTGTTTCTGTCTGACCGTCCGTATGGACCAGACCGCTGGAATTCATGAACGTCCAGAAGACCGAGGCGACACGGTGATCGATCCCCGGCACCTGCACCAGATAGTCTGCCGTCGCGCCGTACTGCGCCAGCATCGGGTCGTCGGTTGTCGCACCGGCGCGATCTACCCGCGTGGTGATTGTCTGTCCGGCTGGAGCCGACGGCGCGTCAAGCAGCGTCCCAATGGTTCGGTAGGTTGGTCCGACCGAGTCGTCGATGTCGCCGGCCACCGGGATGTCGGCCGGTTCCGGCGATTCGTCGAACGTGTCGTCGCCGATCTGATACCAGCCGTTGGCCATCTCGACGACGAGCAGGCCACTCGTCACGTCCCACGGCGAAGCGACCTGACGAAAGTCGCCGGCCTCCATGCGGCCTTTGTCGAAGTACTGGACGACGCGCTTGCCGTCCGGCGCTTCGGCATACGGCTCCTGCAGCAGACCGGTGTCGGCCGCCGGACCCCAGATCAGGGCACGCTCGGCGGATTGCTCAGCAACCGGCTGATCGGTGCGCTCCCAGGTGCGTTGGAAGGTGTCGTTGCCCGGCGACTGGGCGACGGTCGGCTGAGCGACGAGCTGCGTCAGCGTCAACGCCAGCAACAACAATGCAACCAGCCCGTGCGCGAACCGGCGGGGATGATGATGAGATCGGTCGGTCGCGGCCATTGATGTTGATGCTTTCTACGCCTGCGGCTGCCCGGCGTCGCCGGTCGGGACGACTAGCTCGTACGAACGCGCAGAATCGCGGCATGTCTCGGAGTCTGACCCGCAGTATAGAAGTGAGTTGGCGCTTGCGTCAACGGCGTTGATCGCCGGAGACGAAGCGACCGCCCCATGTCAGGGAGCGATCGCTTCGTGAAGAGTAGACGCCAGGGTCTTGTCCCTGCTATGGGATCGATATTGAGCCGGCATCAATAGTGATCGTGATGTTCTCGTTATCTGCCGGATCGTTTGCCACGACAGTACCTGTGCCAGTTGCGTGCACGGTGCCGTTGTAGATCGTGCCGCCGAAGAGGACTGAAACGCTGGCGTTCAGTTGCGCGCAGTACGTACCTGCATCGACTGACGTGACGAGTGAGAACGTCGAGAGGTCGAGCGTTAGCGTCTTAATCACGGTGCCGGTGCAGGTGGAACCCGCATAGATCTTCACGTTGTGTGAGTTGATCGTGGTTCCGTCAGGCAACTCAATACTACCGTCGGGTCCGACAACATTCACATTCAGGTAGCCGGTCGGTACTGCGGTATTCGTCGCAGGCACTGTTGTGCTGGTCGCGGGCACCGTCGTGTTGGTTGCCGGAACCGATGTATTCGTCGCCTGCGGTGTATTCGTCGGCTCTCCCGGTGCCGTGGTGTTCGTCGGCTGCGGGGTGTTGGTCGGCTCGCCCGGTGCGGTCGTGCTGGTCGGCGTCGGCTCGGCCGGCGGCGTCAGGCCCGAGCGCCACGCATAGTAGTGCTGCC